>NZ_JAVJUY010000349.1:0-1612 GCF_040220315.1 Fulvivirga sp. | reverse complement strand
GTTACTTTCCATTGTCCTTTTCTTTTTTGAAATGTGCCACTATTAAGGTATTGAGTAATGCTGCCATCCGAAGTTAAGCTCACCAATTTAAAAGCAACAACAGCTACATCATCTGTCAATATTTTAACCTGTATATCTTCGGCTGAATAGGTTGGTCCGGGTTCAGTATTTTCATTTTCTTCTGTAGCACTAAACCCTTCCATGATAGTAGATTTTCCAAAACGTGTGCCGCTTGAACTAGTATAGGTTAAATCTTCACCCCAAAACCTATCGTGCATTTCTTTAGAGTCTACTTTACTCAGAAATTCGTTAACTAGATTGGTTAATACTGTTTTGTCATCTGTCTGGCCAAAGCTAATTAGAGATGAAAAGAAGAAAATTAAAGTTGTGCCAATAAATTTATTCATCATTGATAAGAAGTTTAATTGATCAATATACAGATTTTATTGCTGATCCATTATAAAATAGATCATTTTGGTAAGTACGGTTGCTCATTTGACAATGAAGCCCAAATTCCGTATTTTGTATACATGTCAAAACACCACTTAAAAACACTTGTAGAAACGCTTAATGACCTCAGAGAAGAAGGTTTTAAGGAAGATTTTGAATACCGAAATCATACACTTAAAGTGATTGGTCAAAGTAAACCTTACAAACCTGAAGAGGTTGAAGTTGTAGGCCAGTATCGATTCGAGGGTGAGTCTAATCCTTCTGATGCATCGATATTATATTCTTTAAGAACGCATGATGGCAAAAAAGGAACTGTCATAGACAGCTATGGCGCTTCTGCTGATGCAGATCTTCAGAAGTTTTTAGATCAAGCCACGAAACAAGTAAAATGAAAGGGCTATGTCAACCCCTTCATTTTATATAGTCAATTGGTTTTGGTTTTAACGTTAAGCGGCCTCACCATGCTGTGAGTTATCTAATCCCCGAATCTCCTGATTCATTGTTACCCGAACAGGAATAAGGAAATCTGTGATTTTATATAATAGTAAGCTCCCTCCAAAAGTGAATACGGTGACAATTCCTAAAGCCAGTAAATGATATAAGAAGGTAGTAGAATCACCATGTATTAGGCCTACATCCTTCGCTAAAACTCCTGTTAACAGCATTCCTACAATGCCTCCTACTCCGTGACTCGGAAATACATCCAGTGTATCGTCTATACCCGATCTTTTGTTTAAACTAATGGCAAAGTTAGACACTATTGCAGCTGTAAAACCTATGAATATACTTTGACTTAGGGTTACAAATCCAGCGGCTGGTGTAATGGCTACTAAACCTACAATAGCACCTATGCAGGCATTCAGTGCAGACATTTTTTTATTTCTGAATCGATCTAAGAAAATCCAGGTGATCATGCTGGCGGCTGATGCCAAATTGGTATTGGCAAAAGCTATTACTGCATCTATATTGGCGCCCAGTGCTGATCCTGCATTGAAACCGAACCATCCGAACCAAAGTAATCCGGTTCCGAGAATTACATAAGGTATATTGGCGGGCTCTTCTAATCGTACTCGTCTGTTGCCTAAGAATATAGATCCGGCCAAGGCGGCAAAGCCTGCTGACATGTGCACTACTGTTCCACCGGCAAAGTCCAGTACACCCC
>NZ_JAVJUY010000348.1:0-9132 GCF_040220315.1 Fulvivirga sp. | reverse complement strand
ACCCTTTTCTTATCCGATATCCCCACAATTTTTCAGGAATTGCAACGCCTCTAAATCCATTTTTTACCATATTAATAACACTATCATAATCTTCCATACCATATATCATCTGACGGTCATTCCCACCTGAAGATAGAAAGTCGTTTTTTTTATACACCAATGCACTACTATTAATCATGTTATGTGCTAATAAATAGGGAGGTTCGGGATTAAAAGATGGCCAACTTATATCACTTCCTTCGAAATAGGAAGCCCAACACCCAACGAAACTCACATTATTATATTTCCTAATGAGTTTAATGGCTTTTTCATAATAGCTAGGCTCAACTTTATCGTCAGCATCTAAGAACGCAATATATTCACCATTCGCAATATTCGCACCAAAATTTCTTGTTGCACTTAAGCCTTCATTTTCTTTTCGAACTACCTTTACCTTTCCTGATAATTCAATCTTTTTTAATGCTTCAATGCTTCGAATATCTGTACTTCCATCATCTATTATGAGTATATTCTTATTTGGGTACGTGCAGTTCACTACAGAATCAACGGCTTCGTTAATATAATTGCCCATGTTGAAAAATGGAATGATAATGGTCAGCTTTCCCTTGTCAGTCGTACTAGATTGCCTGCTACTTTTCTTTCGTTCAATATCTTCAATAAAAGGAAACTTGGGCTTACTACTTTTACGCGCAGTCTTATTTTCTAGTAAATAGTTAATTTTCTGATTATGTACATTCGAATAATTGCAATTTCTCTCAATCGTATCCCTGGCATATTTACCTATAGTCTGAATTTCTTCATTTTCAAGCGATAGAATCGATTTCATTTGTGAAATGAAGCTTTCACCTTGCGGATCATGAGAAAAAATGAATCCGTTTTTACCCGAATTAATCAGTTCTTTGTGTCCGCCACAATCAGAAGCCAGTACAATTTTACCAAGAGACATGGCCTCAAGAACTGTATAAGGCAGGTTATCAACGATGCTGGGCACTAAAACAACATGCGCTTTTTTAAGTCTAGTATTAATATATTCAGGATTAATATGGCCTTCAAAGATTAATAGTCCTTTGTCGATATACGATTTATATACTTTTCGCAAATGGTCACTCAGATCCATCATCTTAGGATAAAAGAAATGGGATCCTCCACCAATTAATCTTAAAGGATGTTCGAAGCCCTGATCCCATAGCCGTTTAAAGTATGATAAAAGTTCAATACAACCTTTTTGTGGAGTTAATTTTCCAAAAAAAACTATATCGAATGGTGTGAAATTAAACTCAGGTTTATCAGATTGTTTGAATGGGTTAAAAATGACTGTTCTCTCCTGTTCAGACCAGTCGTAGTAATCATCCGTTTTGTCAATCAAATATTGACTAGGTGAAATAACTAAGTCAGCGCTTTTAAGCACGGACTTTTCCATTTCTCCCGTCCAGTACATAGGGATTTCATATATAGGAGCTTGATTATAATCTAAATATAAAAATCCGGGCGCATGAGCCGTAACATAAAAAAGTGTATTGGGGAAATAATCCTCAAGAGTGAGTTTTTTCTGAAGTGCAAAATAGGCTATTCCATTATATTCCTGTGCCTCAATAAAATCTGGTTCATCATTATCAGTTGCATATTTCTTGATAACTTCAGAAAATGACAAACTTAATGCAGATTCATTTCCTAGATATTCGAAATGAGAGTCATCTGGTCGAAATTTGACTATTGTTACACCATCTTTGAGTTCAACACTTTTAGTTTTGATTGTGTAATCTGGAACAAAAACGGTGACGTCATGCCCTTCTTGTTGCAACATTTGCCCAGTATGGTAGCAATAAGTACTTATACCACCTCCACTTAAAGGGGGGTATTCAGTTGTAAGTATCCAAAAGGTCATTTAAATGAACGGCCTTAGCTTATTTTTTTTAAAACTACATCACAAAATAAATTCGGATGAAAGGCGTAATATATAAATTCCCAATCATTTTTAACACAGAATTCATTGGTTGCTTGTACAACTCCGTATTTTGTATTGGAAAGGTGATCATACATAATGTAGTCATTCATCACAATATAACCGTCATCTTTAATTTTATTAGCACTGGCTTCTAAATCCTTTTTCACAGAGTTATAGTCATGTCCAGCATCTATATAAATAAGATCAAAATAGTTATTTGGATAGTGTGCCATTATTTCCCAAGATATCCCTTTTTTAATTACAGCAACACCTGAATTAATCTCTTTTTCGAATCGCTTATGCACAAACTCCTCATGCTGACGTTTTGTAAACCTATCTCGGCCTGGAAAATCAGCACAATTGTATAGATCAATCATATGAATTTCCTTCGGGGCTAAGTTATTAATGAACCAATCTGATAAGTCTCCTCCAAGAACCCCAATTTCCGCTATCTTTTCCTGAGCGCCTAGCTTTATTAGAGCTTGATATCTATCTACAGCAAACTGACAATTAATTAAATGTTTGGTTGCTAATACCTGCATATATGATTTATAAGAAATGACTAAGTTAGAAATATAATTGCGTGAAGAAGAACTAATTCTTGAATAAATTATGAATATAATTTAATGCTTTCCCTAATCGAATAAACCACCGAGGCTGGTGCCCATATGTTATTTCGTACCATTGTTTTTCTTTCTCTAGTGCATCTAATCTTTTAAGCAATAAAATTCTTTCTAATGGTTTATTCAGAACGTCCTTATTTTCATTGAAACCAACATATAAACGAGTTTTGTCTTTGATAAGCTCATATTTCCTTTTTGTTTCAGTATCATCTTCTAATGCATTCTGAACATGTATATTCAACGCGGATTTATAATCATCTTTTTGGTGTAAAATGTATTCATTGCTGCGCTGAACATCGAACGGGTGTTCAAAGTCATTAAATCCAGCACGGCACGCTCTAAGAGTATAGTCAATATGTCCCACCCCTCGAAATCCAAAATTTTCTACATCCATGTAGCCTACCTTTTTTATAACCTCAGGTGTTAATGTAAAAAAAGCACCTTGTACATCTTCTCCTTTGCAATGACTGATCAGCGGCCCTTCTTTTTTAGGAGGATTTAGGCTCTTTTCTGGGCGCCAGCTGGAATCAAAATGGCATAAATGATGGTAACCACTCTTTTCTATAGCATTGATGTAAAGTTCTTCCCAACCTGGTTTTATAAACTCTATATCGTCATCACATTTGAAACAATAATCGAAATCTATTTTTTCTAGTTCTCTAACGATTGTGTTAAATTGATGGTGCACACCCTGGCGGTCATTATTTATGACCATAATTGGAATATCAGGTATTTTTAACTCCTTTAGATATTCTAAAGTACCATCAGTCGAGCCGTCATCAGCGATAATGATTAGCCATTTGGATGTAATGGAGGCTACAAAAGAATCGATAAGCTTTTTTAAAAAATGAGATCGATTAAATGTAGTAATTGCTAGTATATTCATTTTAAATTAGTCCCGTTTTATTGAGATTTGAATAAAGATACCTAAGATAGTGTACCAACAACAAGACGGTTGATAATAAATGCTTTACTTTCTAATAATATCTAGTAAAACTCCATTATATCGTAATACTTCTAAGGAGGAACTCAACAAGTATATTCCAAACGGAAGAAATTTAATTTACGAAAGATGGTCTACTCCAAACAATAGCGTTGAAGTGCATTATTGGCTACCCAAAGAGCCCTATTTTAAGCCAGAGTATTATTCAGATGTTTCAGATTCTCGAATCAGGCTCTTTAATGGTTGGATCAATGATGGGAACCCTCTGAATACCCGGCTTAAAAAAAGAGATTTTGAGAGTAATGAAGGCAATTCTGGAGAATTCATTTATATAGATATCAACCAAAAGGGTGATGGTTTTTTGGCTAGGAATTTAACATCTTCTGTTCAGGCATATTATACTGAAAACGAGGATTTTACAGTTATTTCGAATAGAGTTGGTCTTATAAACTACTTTTTAAGACCCAACTCATCATTAAGAGATTGTCTGGATACTAATTTTTTAGCTTGGTCAATATCGACTTCATGGCCACATGACAATTCTTCACTATTTAAAGATGTTAAAGTTTTATCTCAGGGGGCTAAAATCATTTTTAAAAATAATAAAGCTCTTTTTGAAAAGAAGGAAGGCGACATTTGGGCCGACCAAATTTTTCAAGAATTATATAAACAAGATAAGAAGCGATATTGGGACTTGTGCTTTGAGAGATTAACTGATCATCTCAATCTTTTTTTTAGCCATTTTAATGGGCCTTTCAATTTTCCTCTTTCAGGTGGTAAGGACAGTAGACTATTATTGGGGTTAATATTAAACTCTAAAGGGAAGAAACTAATAAATAAATGTATAACAAATGGGCCTCCATATAGTGGAGAAGTAATTGCAGGTAGACTTCTTGCCAATCAGCTTGGGTTAAATCATGAGATTAATGAGGGTGGGTATCATGGGTTTAACATGACGGACAAGCTGGGCAAACATATATTTTTCACTGAGGGCGAGGTATCGCCTATGGATTTGACTCCAAATTTCCTGCGAACTTCGAATAAAATGATATTGAGAGGGCAGGAAGTAGGATTAAGAAATATCAGTAATGTTCGAGAGGGGAATATTGATAAAGTTGAAAGTTGGTTTTTCAAACATTTAGGAAATTTTAATCATTTAGGGTTTCTAAAGGAATCATATGTAAATGAAAGAAGAAATGAATTTAAAAACTTATGGCTCAAAAGAAATCAAATAGAAAAACTTACCAATCTACACACAAAAAATAGGATTGAAACGAGGTTTCTTCGATGGGGAGGAAGGATATGGACGGCCCATAATACTAATGAGTTTACTCCATTTATTTTTTTGGATGATTACATCGTTAAGTCTACATACAATGCTGGTGTAGATGCCAGAATGAATGAGGAATTTCATTTTGAGATGATGAAAAGATGTGGAAATGATTTGGTTGAGATTCCTTTTTGTAATCAAAAGTGGTCCGAAAAGTATCATATTGACAAAAAGCCAATTGAACATTATCAAGTGGACAAAAAGCCCATGCGCGGATCTCATGCAGTATTGTTTAAAAACCTTGATAATATTAAACGCTTTATCTTGGATTCTAATATTGTTGACCTTTTAGAGCCAGTGGTTGATTGGGAAGACTTCAAAAGCTTTAGACAAACGGATTTAAATCGGGGCCATTATCAGCCTTTTTGGCAATTGGTTCAAATGGCTGCTATTTCTAATTGCAATAGTTTTACTCAAGATGAAGTATGTAGTATCCATGAAAAAATGGATGGCTTCCCTGATCTTAAAGACGATTATGAGAGTCTTGATCCACTGACCTTAGAAAAGTCGAAAACTAACAAGTACAAGGAGGTGATTATTGAATTACTGACAAAATATGAACTCGAAAACAAGACACAACTCGATGAATCAAATTTAGATGGACTTAAAATTTTTGGCTATTATATTACGAAAGCGAAAGACTAGAATCTTCTAAAAATCCCCCCAAATTTTAAAAACCACTTAGGCAAATGATCAAAGGTTCTTGCGTACCAGTCTAAGTCATTTTGTTGTTTTTCGATGGTTCTCTTTTGGTTCACAATTATTCTTTCGTTTTCTATCAATCGTTCACCAAAGTCTTCCAATTTACGAATCATGCGCTCTTCTATACTTAGGTTTAAATCTAAGTTGTCTTTTACATCTAGTTTAAGGTATTGGTAGCTCCAATTGATGGATTTTATTAGCTCAGTTTGTTTCGTATCATTTTTTGAGAATGTATCAAAAATTCTTGTCTCTGAAGGTGTTTCAATTTCTTTTATCCAATCTGCTTCCCTCTCAATGCAGATTAAGGGTACATTATTTCTTTGGCAGTATAGTCCAAAGAAAATATCAACCATATGAGTTTCAGATATGTCAGCTAAATTGAAATTAATTAAACTAGTATGATATGCTAGTGTACCCGTACCAATTAAGTGTACATATCTATCTGAATCATTTTCTCTATAAAAACTTATCACTTCACGGGATGAGATATCGTAATACCGTTTAAAGCCTTCTTTAATTTCGATTCCGTGTGTTCCAACTGCCGCTTGATATTGGTAATCACCCAGCTTGTTCAAATAAGTTGCTACATAGTCGCTCGGATATAAAATGTCATCATCAAAAGTAAAATGAAATCCATTAAGATTAGATGCATTGAAGAATTTACCATTATCAGCTATATCACCATGATCTTGAGATCTTTGTACAACAATTTTTGGGTGATTTAAAAATTCTGGCACTCCATCAAAACTGTTTAAGTACACATTGAGTTCATCAACTTGATTGATAATAGTCTTAATTACTTTTTCAAGAATGGATAGGCGTGAGGGTATCGTAACCATGCTACCTGTTACTTTATTGCCTAATGTTTTTATCTCTTTGACATTCTTTTCAGGAGATATTTCATGTTTAAACTTTACGTCAATACTTGAATCCACAGCAAATGGTCTTTTAATCTGAGGATATTCAACATATAACTTATTTATATTTTCATCGACTTTTGAATGCCAATTTTGATAGTTCTCAACATATGTTGTTCTTGGGCTAGAACCTATCTCTACTGTAGCTGTGAGAGAATCTTCCCTACTTCTGTTAAAATAAAGCAACTCTTCAAGTATACCTCTAGACCCATTCCCATAGAATTTCATTATTCTAGCATTAAACTCATCGTCTGCTGCTACACGTACAGAATCGTAGAAGCCAATATCATCGAATACGGCTCTTCTAATCATGCTCGACTGAAAACCAAGGCGTGGAGCTATTAAGTGTGTACCATCTTCACCAAATCGAGTATATTGGCACAATACAAACTTCTTAGCATCGTAGGTTTCCAAGAAATCAACTTGTTTTTTAATTCTGTCTTTATCTGATAAATCATCAGAGTCCTGGATTGCTATATATTCGCCATGACTTTGTGTGATGCCGTAGTTTTTAGAATAATAGGTACCGCAATTAATACTATTTTGGAAAAGTCTGATTTTTGGACTATTTATTTTTTGGATAATATCAATCGTTTGATCGGTGCTAGAGTCATCTACAATAATCAACTCGATATTAGAATAAGATTGATTTAAAATAGAATTGATCGCCTCTTCTACATATCTTTCTACGTTATAGGTAGTCATTACAACACTTACAAGGGGCATTTTTTTTAGCTCAATTACCCAACTTGATTTTTCTTCGAGATTTTCAATGTCCCTTATCGCCTGTGTCAAATCTTTGCTAATACTATCCATTCTTTCGAATCTCATTTAATTTTATCTCAATTTGGCGAACCTTGATCATGAATTTTAGTTGATTAATCTTTCGTTTTAGGTCATTCATACGTTTCAAATTTAGCTACAGTATTTCTTTAATCTTAGCGATTGATGTTAAAAAGACTAATTTTGAACATTAAATATACGTATATGCAGGTATTTGTTTTAGGTATGCACCGATCGGGCACATCAACCCTTTCAAGACTTTTGAATATGATGGGTTTGTACTTCGGAACGGAAGGAATATCTACACGTGCGAATGAAGAAAATCCTAAAGGGTTTTGGGAGAGAAAAGATGTTCGAGAATTAAATGACTATATACTTCAGGAGAACGGCTTCGACTGGAACCAAATTGCGGGGTTTGAAGGGTTACAAACTTTTTCTGAGGAATCCATAACACAATTTGATAAAAAAGCGAAGCAACTAATAATCAACCTGGATGCTTTTAGACCATGGTTTTTGAAGGAACCACGCTTTTGCTTAACACTACCGTTGTGGAAAAGGCATTTGGAAGTACCCATTATAATTTTCATCTATCGCCACCCTCTAGAAGTAGCCAAGTCACTAGAATATCGAAATGGCTATTCATTAGAATATGGTCTCGCTATGTGGGAAAGATATACTGAATTGGCGATAGAGCACTCAGCTGGGTTTCCAAGTTTGGTAGTCAGTTACAATAAACTATTAGAAAATCCGGGAGAGGTCATAAATATAATTCATGAATTTTTAACAAGGCAAGGAGTTCATGGGCTACGAGTACCCAACAAGCGGGAACTCGATGGCTTCATAGACACGAGTTTGCACAGGCAAAAAGTCTCATCCATCTCATTAAACGAATTAAGTAGTTCACAGAGTAATCTTTTTGCCTTACTAGAGCATAGTTTGCATGATTCAATTAACTTTAGTTTTAAATCAGGAAAAATAAAAAAAATACTTAAAGACTCAGAGGAGAGTATAATGTTAGATAAGCAGTTAAAGGAAGATTATTTGAAATTGAAAGAGAAACTAAAAGAAAATAATCTTCAATTAAAACAATATGAAGAAAAGTATAAAGACGACCTAAAGAAAATTCAAGAGCAGAACAAAGAATTAAGGCAGAAACAAAAGGAAGACATTAATGCCTTCAAATCTGAACTTCAAAAAGTACAAATAAAGCTCATTGAAAAAACGATAGAATCATTCAAGAGTGATATCAAGGAGCTTAAAGCACAAACCCAACGTTTAAGTCAATCACTTGAAAAAAAATCAAATGAATTGAATTCGGTTACTCTTACTTTAGAGAAAGAAAGATTCATCCATCAATCAGATAAAAAAATAATTGATGAACTAAATTCATTGACTAAAGAACAAAGAGCTCAAATTGAAAGTCTTGAAGAGAATTTAAACACCTCAAAAAAACATACCAGAAACGTGGAAAGGCATTTTCAAGGTATTGAAAGCCGATTGGCTAGTAAGGTAAAAAGTCTTCAAGAGACACTAAAGCAGAAGGAAAAACAAGCAAAAGAAAAGGACTCCACAATCGAACGGCTTTGGCAGGCTAATCAGGATTCACGTATTAGTAGGCGTATTACAAAGCCGTTCAGGTTTTTATTTTCTTTACCGGTTAAAGTGGTTAAGAAAATAACTTCATTCTTAAAAAAAAAAGAACCTGAAACATTCTATAGTTTAGTAGAAAACCTAATTGATTTAAACCGATACCCTCAACATACAGAATTCAAAAGCCTTTATTTGGCAAGTGAAAGTAGTGTAGCAGCTGCAGCCTCTGAGGCGAATGACTTGCTGACCAAATCAAATCCACTAATATCAGTTATAATGCCCACATACAATAGGGCAGA
>NZ_JAVJUY010000347.1:0-4066 GCF_040220315.1 Fulvivirga sp. | reverse complement strand
GATTAACCACCTAAATATATTAACATGAAAGCACGACTACTACTACCCAGCTTGATCATATCAATTTCACTTGTGTCATGCAGTAAAGATGATGATCCTGCACCTCCACCACATGAAGTAGGAACATGGAATTTGTCTAGTTACGCATTAAAAAATGTACCCGGCCCATACTCCTATAACGAAAACGCTGCTTTTGAATTAGACGAAGTAACCTTAGGGATAACCTCTTATGAATTAACACTTAATCAAGACCTTACATATAGTAGAACAATTGCAGTATCAGGCTCATTACCTCAAGATGACAACGGCACTTGGGTAGCTGATGAGTTGGAATTGACTTTAGACTCTGAAGATTTTGATGATAATGAAATATTTGATATTCAAAAGAACGAAAATGATGACTTATGGATAAGTTTTCCACTTCAATTCTTGCTGCTTAAAAATGCCATCGCTGATACCTTATCAAATGAATATGTGAGTGAATTAACTAATGAAGAGTTCAATGCGCTCTTTGATCCAGTGAGTGTTGATTTTGTATTAGTATTCGATAGAGAATAATTCGAGAAGCAAATGTGCTCATGCTCCGAATTATTCTTACCATACTGCTCTTTATTGCGGCCGTACCTATTGGTCTGTGCCAAAGCATAACTATTTCCGGTAAAATAACGGATACCTCGGGTGAGGAATTAGTTGGCGTTTCTATACTCGTTAAGGGTACTTCCAATGGAACCATATCCAACCTGGAAGGTAAATATACCTTAGAATGTCCGGCTGATGGAACGCTTGTACTCAGCATGGTTGGGATGGAAACCACGGAAGTAGTCGTTGCTGGTAGGTCTGTCGTTGATGTGGTTATGCAGGAATCTACTGATGTACTTCAGGAGGTAGTAATCAATGGGTTTCAAGAAGTAGATCGAAAGCTTTTTACTGGCGCTTCAGAAAACTTAAAAATGTCTGATGTAAGGGCTGCAGGTATGGTAGATATCAGCAGGGTATTGGAAGGGCAAGCTGCCGGGGTTAATGTAGATAACGTATCAGGCACCTTCGGTACTACACCAAAAATACGGATTAGAGGAAATGCTTCAATTAACGGAAACAACCAGCCTCTTTTTGTTGTAGATGGTGTTATCCTGGAAGATCTCAACAATGTAAATACCGATGATTTTATTTCTGGTGATGCCAGCACTTTGGTAAGTTCATCCATTGCCAACCTCAATCCTGATGACATAGAATCGTTTCAAATCCTGAAAGATGCATCAGCAACTGCCATTTATGGTGCACGGGCTGCTAACGGGGTTATCATCATCACAACTAAACGTGGAAGAAGTGGTGAGTTACAGGTGAACTATACTGGCAATTATTCTGCCAAACTCAGACCTACATACAATCAATTTAACCTGCTTAACTCGGCTCAGGAAATGTCCGTTTACCGTGAGTTATTTGACAAAGGCTTGATTGACATTTCTACTTCTGTTCGAGCTCAGAACTATGGCGCCATGGGTAAGATGTTTACACTCATTGCCAATCACGATCTTGAATGGGGAACAGGTGGGACACTCAATGAAGAATTTTTGAATCAATATGAAAATGCTAATACGGATTGGTTTGATGTATTATTCCGAGATGTTGGTTTACAGCAGCAACATTCACTAAGTTTTACAACGGGAAGTGAAAAGTCCAATAATTACTACTCTGTAAGTTATCTCAATGATCAGGGGCAGACCATTGCCGATAAAGTACAGCGTTTTACAGGAACGGCGCGAAATACTTATTTCTTGTCAGACCAATTCACATTTGGTCTAAAACTCACTGCCAGCTATCGTGATCAACAAGTGCCTGGAACTCGTAACCGTGAGCTTGATCCTCTAACAGGTAGGTATAGCAGAAGCTTTGATATTAACCCATTTAGCTATGCCTTAAATACGGCTCGCTCAATTCGCCCTTTTGATGAGAATGGTAACAGGGAGTTCTTCAGACGAAACTTCGCTCCTTTCAATATCCTGCATGAACTGGATCATAACTTTATCGAAATCAACGTTATTGATGTCTCGGCACAGACGGATTTTGAGTTAAGACCTGTCCAAAATTTATCTGTCAAAGGTGTTTTTCAGGCCAGGTATGCCAGCACAGAACGAGATCATACTGTGCATGAAAATTCAAATCAGGCTGAAGCATACCGTGCGAATGGCACTCAGTTTATTCAAAATGCTAACAACCTCTTGTTTCAAGACCCCAACAATCCCGGGCTGAACCCAAAGGTAGTGCTGCCACAAGGTGGGTTTAAATACCTCGACCAGAGTAAGTTTCTAAACTTCTTCAGCCGCTTAAGTGCAGAGTGGAACAAAACATTTAATCTGGATCATGAAGTGAACTTTCTGGCAGGGCAAGAAATACGGTTTACTAACCGGTCTGCCAACAGTTCTACAGGTATCGGTGTCATTTATGAAAGTGGTGGCGTTGTGGTTACAGACCCCGATATCATTGAATTTTTTAACCTTCAAAATATCGATTATTTCAGCATTGATGAAGAACGGGACCGTTTTATAGGCTTCTTTTTAAATGGTGGTTATGCCTATAAAGGAAAGTATATCGGAAATTTTACTGTGCGATATGATGGCTCGAATCAACTTGGTGAAAGTGATGATGCCCGCTTTTTACCCACATGGAATGTGAGTGGGGCATGGAACATACATGAAGAACAATTTCTGAAATCAAACAACTTTATTGAGCTGCTAAAATTACGGGCAACGTATGGTGTTTCCGGAAACCTGCCACCACAAGCCAGCGCCTTATTAAACCTTCAAGCCGATGTGACGGTTCGCCCCACAGACGTAGAACCCTACCTTTTCATCCAAGATTTGACCAACACCGAATTGACATGGGAAAAGTTGAATGAAATTAATGTAGGGCTGGATTTCGGTATTCTTAAAAACAGAATCAGCGGGTCATTGAACTACTATCAGCGAAATGCTTATGATCTTATTGGGGTGGTTCAGACAAGCGGAATTGGCGGGCAGGGTTTAAAGGTTGGAAACTTTGCTGATATGGAGGCTCATGGCTATGAAATTAGTATATCGACCACTAATTATACAAACAAAAATTTCAGTTGGACCACTAGTTTTAATTTTGGCTACACCCGAGATAAGGTCACTAAGCTTGACTTTGGCCCCAGAATAGTAGATGCTATCGGCCAGAATGGCGCTGCCGTTTTAGGTGGCCCGAGGAGAGGGTTATATTCAACACAATTTGCAGGATTGAGCAGCCAGGGAATTCCTACATTTTTTGATGCGAATGGCGAAAGGGTATTGCAATATGATTTACAAAGCAGGGATAACC
Source organism: Fulvivirga sp. (assembly GCF_040220315.1). Classification (GTDB taxonomy): domain Bacteria; phylum Bacteroidota; class Bacteroidia; order Cytophagales; family Cyclobacteriaceae; genus Fulvivirga. The sequence continues at coordinate 730 of NZ_JAVJUY010000347.1, read as the reverse complement.
TTACAGAAACGCTTGTGTTTGAAGGGCCTACCGAACCTCGTGGTGCCGGTGGTTTAACAAACACCTTTAGGTACAAAGGTTTAACACTCAGCTTCTTACTTTCATTTAAGTACGACTACAAAGTGCGGTTAAATGATGGAATTTTTGGAACCTATACTGATTTTCAATCTTTACCAGGTGAACTGGCCAACCGTTGGGCTGTTCCGGGTGATGAAAACATCACGAATGTGCCGGTTATTTTGGATCGTGGCGTTTCCCAAACCAATGGCAATGTAGTTCTAGCCTATGAACTCTACAATAAAAGCAATGTGCGTGTGGCCGATGGTGATTATGTGCGATTAAAAAATGTACGATTAGCCTATGCCATTCCGAATAGTATTACTCAGCGCTTAGGGTTGAGTTCAATAACCGCCAGCGTTGAAGGTCAAAACCTCTACCTGCTTTATTCTGATGATGCACTCAACGGACAAGATCCTGAGTTCTTTACCACCGGTGGTGTGGCACTGCCCCAGCCCCGGTTAATTACATTTTCATTAAACGTTGGATTTTAAATTATGACGGCAATGAAAACATATAAACTACTCCTGTGTACGCTACTTATGTGGGGTTTACATTCGTGCAATGATTTTTTAGATGAAGTGCCTGACAACCGTGTAGCACTTAATGATCTGGAGAAGGCATCCCAATTACTCACCAATGCCTATTCTGTTGCGAGCCCCGCATTTACAGA
>NZ_JAVJUY010000346.1:0-29322 GCF_040220315.1 Fulvivirga sp. | reverse complement strand
CTAATTAAAGTAATACAAATGTGTTTTTAAAAGAGAAAACCCATTCTTACATACGCCAAAGTCTCCTCCTCTGATGCTCCCACTTCAAATGATAGAACAGCTAAGCCAAAGGGTTCTATCCAGATACCTCCGCCAATACCTCTGTGCCATTTATCGGAATCTTCTCCATCTACCCAAACCCTTCCCACATCATGAAAACCCAAGATACCAACCGTGGCTGGTAAAATATATCCCTTAACGTTAAACAGTTTTAACCTGGCTTCCACATTGGAGAAAAAGACTTCATCGCCATAAAACCTTGTTTTTCTATAACCTCTTATTTGCTCTCTTCCACCTAGTGTTTGCCCCCTAAAAAATGGATAATCCCCAAAGTTAATCCCCCAGCCTGCTCTTGCGGCAAAAGTTAACTTCGCTGGTATTTTAAAGCTATGATAGATGGATAACTCAGTATTATATTGATGAAAATCGTCTGTTGCATCATCAATACCATACAACGTATTGAATTTATTTGTCCATAATATACCCGAAACAGGATTTTTTATATTTTTTCTGGTGTCAACATCTAAACGCAACCCACCGCCCATATAGTTGACAGTTTGCTCGTTTTGCAAATTGGTACTTGGCAGAAAAACATCTGTAACAAACCGATTTTCATTGTCATCCTGATCCAATTCCCAGCTTACAAAATCATGGGTAATTCCTATTCTGGCAAGTGAGCCAATAGGCCTGAAAAGGCCTACTTCGTACGATATTTCTTCAAATCTTAATCGATAGTAGTCAATAGCCCTGTCTACATTTACGGTTTCATCAATATTCTGATCAAACTTAGATTCATTACCATAGCCAAAGAAGTTATTAACAAAATTGGGCACCAATAGACTAACATCTGCCTCAAGATCCCATTTACCAATCACATCGGTAAACTGACCCAGGTAATTAAAATTATACGACTCCGTATTAATTGCATAACTCCCTAATACTTTATGCTTAGACTTAAAAGGTTCTTTTCTAAACCCATGATTTGTGTACACAAATCCCCCTCCGAGATAGATGCCGTCATCGGGGTTAAAATTGCCTGTAATTAATGGCATAAGTACATTGTATTGAAAAGCCTTTCGGTTATAATTATTAACATCCGTACTGTTGGACAAACGATTTTTACTTTCTGAATTCAGCTTTAGTTTATTCCCGTCTTTGGTATCATAGAAAATATTTTTCTTACCTAATCCTCCTACTCGCGAGTCATCATCGAGTTCATCCTCACCCTCACCACCAATAACTCTTATTTTTATTCCTTTTGGGCTTTCGCCTTCTATTTCAATCTCATCATTACCCCCTAATGCAAAAAGTCTAATTTCTTTTGTTTCATCGTATTTGAAAGTGCGCTCAAACAAGGTGTGTTTTTTATCACCATCCTTTTTCATTTTACGAACTCTTACATGAACATCCCCATTGGGTAACCTTTCTGCCTTAAAATGCTCATGCTTATCGCTACCCACCACATCCACTTCTTTGGCAAGAAATAGATAATGGCTAATAGCCGATTCTGTAATGTTATCCCTCCGGGCTTTTAACCTTCTAATAACTTCCTCGCCATGCAAGTCATAAATTGCCTTGGGCCATTTTTTAATAGCCATTTCTATGTGCTCATCTGTCAAATCTCGCTTCAATTGCTCTGCAGCTTCTACCCAGTCTTCTTTTTCTAACCCAGTTAAAAACGAGCGGTCAAAGTAGCGTGCATTAAAAGAAAGCCCTGAGGGCCAATCTATCTCCTCATCAAAACCCTCGAATTTTGGTAAGCCCCATTTCCTTTTCCAAATGCCTGGAAAAAAACCTTCATTCACAAAAAATACCTGATCACGATCCCTGGGTATGGGTCGGTATCTATTACCTTTTCCCTCGTCAATTTCAGACCAGCGCCATTGGTCGTCATGCCTATCCCAATCACCGATAATCATATCAAACAATCTGGATTTCACTACAAACTGCTGATCCACATAATGATCATTATCTTCCTGCAGATTTTCTAATACTTTGGAAGTACTTTCAATATCTGGTGAGTTTCCAAAAAAGTCGGCACCTTCCCAATCTTTGGCTGGTCGCTCTTCATAAAGTGCCAGAGTATTGGCAAATGTGGCCTGATGTTTTCCAAATCTTGGGTCATCTGGTATAAGCACCAACTTTGGATTGGTATGATAAATGCCAGCAGCATTTGCCAGGTATGGAATTACAAAGGCTCCATATGGGTGCGAGGCCGAAATCTGATCTTGCACCAAATCTTGCGCAAAAGTATTTCGTAAAAATGGTGGTATGGCTCCTGCCGCATATTTTTCAATGGAGCGTAGCACATACTGCTTGCCATCTTTTGCTTCTAATCTCAACGATTTGGTTTGCTGCCCACCACCACGCTGTACTATCTTGAGCCCACCATGCTCGGCACCAATATCAAAAACCGGGACCTCAATATCCTGCTTCCACACATCCCTGTAATTAGCCCCAAAAAAGCGTTTATGTCCTTTTCCGGCCTCATACTGATCACTGGCATGTGTTACTTGCACACTATCCTCTAAATCATACTTGTTGGCAAACTCTTCTCCTGAAAGTTTGGGAACATACGGTTTAGTCATTAATGATTTAGTAAAAGTATTAGTGTTATCATGTCGCCAATATTCCAACTTAACCTCGCCATCTGTATAAAAAAGCAACTTGGCAAAACCGTTGGCAGACTCCGCATATTCAGCAAATCCCTTTTGTTTTACATAAGTAGTTTTACTACCAGAGCCACTTACTATATAATGTATATCGTTCTTGAAGGAATATTGCAGCGAGTGTTCGTGTCCAGCTGCATGGATTACATTTGGGTACTGCTCCAACGTTTCCACCAGTGCATTACGCATGCCCTTGTACTTAGGATTAGGGATATCCTGCACACTACCAAAAACCGCCCGATAAAATGGATATAATCCTCCGACCACAGGTGGCATTAAAAAATGTTTGAATGGAAAAACTCCGCCATGCTCACCATAAGTGTACATGGGATGATGTGTGGTAACAACCACCTTTCTGTGCGTATTCAGGGCTAAAATCTGATCCAAAGCCAGAAGTACTTCTAATGGTGTGGTAAAATCACACCCTCCTATTTCACTATTGGGCTTATCCCAACCATGAAGAAACCATTGTGTATCAAGTATTACTAATAGAAGTTCATCGGAAAGATTAACCTCCACAGGCCCAGGGCAGCCATCATTAGGAAGAAATACATTGGCGCTATCCAACCGGTCTTCAATATAGTTTTCTTGCCGCTGAACCTGATCCCAGCCTATTTTTCTCCCTTGTGCCCAATCGTGATTGCCGGGAATAAAAATGGCATTGCCTTTAAATTTTTTAGCAAGTTCAATTTGAGCATTGATAGCATCCTCAGCCTCAGTTCTTGATTCACTTTGCACAGTAGGCATACCTTGCTGATAAATGTTATCCCCCAGAAAAACGATACCTTCATTTTCACCTTTTAACTGACTAGAAATAACCTGAAAATTACTTGTTTGTCCGTGAGTAACTTTTCCTGCATCGCCTACCAGAAACAAAGTATAACCCACCTGCTTCTGTGCACCAACTTGAAAGAATGTAGAAACACCAATAACAATACAAAAAACTATAGCAGATGCTTTCATTAATTTTTTATTCCTTTAAGGATGTATTTAAGCGATGAAAAATAAACAACTCTCCTCTGGTTTCGTTCCCTTCGCTGGAAATATATAAAGTACCGTCAGGAGAAAAACAGATTCCTTCTGGTTGTTCAAAAAGTCCATTATCTAAGCTCACCACCTCTTTGAGTTTGAAGTCTGAGTTATACACTACCAGAACATAATCAGCAGATAAAATATAAATATCATTATTATGTGGGTGAAGTGCTATACCTGAAGGATCGAAATCATTGATTTCATTGAAATGCTCTCGGTTCGAAATAAAATGGGCCAGCTCCCTTTTCTCTATAAAAAAGAGCGGTTCGGGCCTGTCCTCCTTGATCAAATAAATGCCCTTACCCTCTCCTTCTACACCTTGAATTGAGCCCTTCCCTTTAGCGGCCACTAATAATGCACCTTTAGTGTAACCAAGCCCTTCTAAGTCGTTCTTTGCACTGAAGTCACTTTTATATTCTTTGCTATTCACGGCCTGGTTATCCTCAATTTGAAAAGAGTAAAAAGTGCCATTGCTCTCCATTACCCATACATCTCCATCGTCATATTCCACCCCTTCATAGTCTCCACTTTTGCCGAACTTAATCTTATCCTCCACTTCCCCTGTAGCACCATTCAAGACATAAATATTACCAGTTTCATCTTCAACAGCCAGCAATTTGTTTTCCTTGTAATAAGATAAACCGGATATTTCCTCCAAATCCCAATGTAGCCTTATTTTGGAATGCGGCATATACAACGTATATGGCACTTTAAGAGAATCATAGTCTTTATATCTTGGGTGAATTTCTCTTTGTAGAAGTGATTCGCATTGTAGAAAATTGAAGGCCATTAAACTGGCTATTAAAGACTTTACGATCACTTGCATCAAACAAAATTGCCTAAAAAAAGGTGGTTATAAAAATGGCTACTATCTTTGCGCATGGCCTTAAAAAACGACTTAATTCTACGAACAATAAATGGTGAAAAAACAGAACGCACTCCGGTTTGGTTAATGCGACAGGCAGGTAGAATTCTGCCGGAATATCGTGCAGTAAGAAATTCACTTAGCGGATTTAAAGAATTGGTAGAAACACCGGAATTGGCTGCTGAAGTTACTATCCAGCCCGTGGATATTCTAGGGGTTGATGCCGCCATCATTTTTAGTGATATTCTGGTGATCCCCGAAGCTATGGGTCTTAAATACGAAATGGTTGAAAAACGAGGCCCTCATTTTCCAGATACCATTAAAGCTGCCAGCGATATTAAAAAGCTGAAGATTGCTGAAGCCAGTGATGTGCAATATACAATTGATGCGATTAGTGTAACCAAAAAAGAATTAGACGGAAGAGTACCTATCATAGGTTTTGCCGGGGCACCGTGGACCATTTTTGCATATATGATTGAGGGCGGTGGAAGTAAGACCTTTTCCAAAGCAAGAAGAATGCTTTACTCAGAACCACAACTTTCTCATGAATTGCTGCAGATGATTACCAATAGCACCATTAACTATCTGAAAGGTCAAATAGAGGCAGGGGCCAATTTAATCCAAATTTTTGATAGCTGGGCCGGCATACTTAGCCCGGAGTTGTATCAGGAATTTGCCCTCAAATACATAGAGCAAATTTGTGATGCTATTGACAAAGTTCCGAAAACAGTGTTTGCAAAAGATGCCTACTTTGCCCGCGAATGGTTCGGGAAAATACAATGCAATACTGTTGGGTTAGACTGGTGTATGGATGTACAGGAATCAAGAAATTTGATTGGTGCAGACAAAACTTTACAAGGTAATTTCGATCCGTGCATTCTATATAGCTCCGAAGAACGAATAAAGGAAGAAGCTGAAAAAATGCTTGTGAAATTTGGCCCAACGAGACATATAGCCAATCTGGGTCATGGTGTTTACCCGGATACAGACCCGCACAAGGTCAAATTTTTTATTGATACGATTAAAAGGTTTAAGCACTAAGGATATTTTTTTATTACTATTGTGATAAATCGTTTAAAAAAATGAAATCAATATTCACTACCATGCTATTACTGTCATTTGGAATGATGGTGAACGCACAAGAAAAAGCAGTTGATTACAAAGAGCTTCAAAAATCCATTCCTTCTACAATTATGGGCTATCAATTGGTTGATGAAATTGAAGGAAGCAGTTTTGAGATGAGTGGAATGTCTTATTCAACAGCTTCCGCCCGGTACGAAAAAGCTGATTCACAATTAGACATTGCTATCATGGACTATCAGGGGGCTGCGGCACTATACACCTCTGCTTCTATGGCGTGGAGCTCCGGCATGAAATATGAAGATGACGATCAAAAAGCATATGGTGTAACTTACGATAATGCCCAGGGATGGCTGGTTTATGAAAAAAACGACAAAGTAAGTGAGCTAGTTGTTGGTTTTAACGAGCGGTATATTATAACTGTTGTGGTAACAGATGCCTCTGAGAACTTTGCCGAAGAAGTTTATAAGCAGTTGAATTTGAACAATCTGCCGTAACGCAGCAATTACCTGAACTACTATAAACCAATCAAAAATTCATTTGTTTAGATAGTATGATTAAATCCGCCATTCTTTCTAGTCTTATTCTATTTGGTTTAGCTTGTTCTGAAGGTTCTGAAGACACCAAACCCAACAAGTCTGTAGCAGAGCAAGTCTCTGAGAGTTTACCATCAGGCACTACAGCAGAAGATCAAAGTGAAGAACTAAGCATCAAGTATCTGGCTTTGGGCGATTCATACACGATAGGAGAAAGTGTTGAAGAAGACGAAAGATGGCCGCTGCAGTTATCAAATAAAATGGCAAATATCAATTCTAATTTAATTATCGAAGAAACCAAAATAATTGCAAGAACCGGCTGGACAACTCAAGATTTAAGTAGTGCCTTAGATAAGGAAGAGTTAAATTCTGACTATGGACTTGTTTCACTTTTGATTGGCGTAAATAATCAATACAGAGGTTATCCAATTGAGGATTATCCGGGTGAATTTGAGAAATTGCTCAACCGTGCAGTCGGTTTTGCCGGGGGAAATAAAAATAATGTGATCGTAGTGTCCATCCCTGATTATGGTTATACACCATTCGGCCAATCAAACCAAAAAAAGATTTCTGAAGAAATTGATACTTACAATGAAATTAACAAGCGCATTTCTGAAGAAATTGGCATTAAATATTACTACATCACAGACATTTCACGAAAAGGGTTGGAAAATCCTGAGCTAGTTGCAAAGGATGGGCTTCATCCCTCAGGCGAGCAATACCAATTATGGGTAGAAAGAATAATTGCAGATAAAGAATTTCAATCCATCATAGAAAATTGATGATGGATTGAAATATGTTTAATTATTCGCTTCTGAGTGATTTTACAGGGTTCACCAAAGCCGCTTTTAAGGTTTGATAGCCAACAGTTAGCCAGGCAATAATCAATGCAAGCCCTCCTGAAACGATAAAGGTTAGCGCACTTATTCCGGTTTTATACGCAAAGTTGCTCAACCATTCACTCATAAAGTAATAACTCACTGGTACAGCAATTAACAAAGAAATAAGAATCAGTTTGGTAAAGTCTTTGGATAACAAAAGCACCACACCAGATACTGAAGCGCCTAACGTTTTTCTAACACCAATCTCTTTTGTTCTTAACCCGGCCATATAAGCTGCTAGTCCAAAAAGTCCAACGCAGGCTATGATAATTCCTAAGGCAGCAAACAGACCAAATATTTTTCCGGAGTTAGCCTCTGATTTATATTGATTGTCTAACTCATCATCTAAAAACTTGTATTTGAAAGGGTCTTCTGGAGAAAACATTTTCCATTTGTTTTCAATAGAAGCTAATGCTTGTTGCATATTCTCACCTTTAATTCGCGCTGTTAAAACTCCTACACCGCCAAAGGCTTGAGATTCAGTGCTCAATATTACAAATGGGCTTATTTCGTCTCTTAACGACATGTAATGGAAGTCTTTTACAACACCTACTACTTCATACTCAATTTCTATTGGATTGCCACCTGCAGGTGCCGCGGCAGTATTTCTCAACTTTAAACCTATCGGATTTTCTACACCTAATAAATCAACAGTGCGTTGATTGATGATCAGCGATAGAGAATCATTAAAATCCTTGGAAAAACCTCGACCTTCCACAATTTCAAAACCCATGGTGTTAATATAGTCATCATCAGCAGTCATTGAGTTGGTAGTAATGGGCTCGGTAGCTCCTTGTGGCATAAACTGGATTCCAAAATATTGGTTGACCGGAATAAGCCCAGAACCACCTGCCATTTCCACTTCGGGAAGTGCCTGTACCTCTTTTATAAATACATCCAATTGCTCATTGAGGGTTCCTATGCGATCTACAACAATAAGGTGCTCTTTATTATACCCAAGATCTTTTTGTGCCATAAAGTTTATTTGATCTCGGACTATGAGGGTTCCACAAATTAGTATGATGCTTATGGCGAACTGGAAAACAACCAATCCATTTCTCAACCACGACATACTCTTGTTTGTCTGCATTTTGCCCTTCATTACTGATACAGGGTTAAACCCTGAAAGCACAAATGCCGGATAACTACCCGCTAGCAGACCTACAATTAAGGCATAAGCTACAGTCACTGGTATTAATAAAGAGCCTTCGGATGCAATAGAAAGGGATTTATCTATTACATTATTAAAATAAGGCAGTGTGAGATAAACCACTCCTAAGGCGATGGCTGATGAAATGATACTAAGCACGATCGATTCAGTTAAAAACTGAGCAACCAACTGTTTTTTGGGAGATCCTAGTGTTTTTCTGATACCAACCTCCTTGGCTCTTTCTGTAGATCTGGCTGTAGCTAAGTTCATGAAGTTGATACAGGCAATGAGTGTAATAAGTACAGCTATTGAAATAAAAATGTAAACATCATTGATGTCGCCACCTGCTTTAAACTCACCCTGATATTTCACTGGGTATAGATGTATATCCTCCAATGGAATTAGAGAGTAATTATAGCCGTTTCCTGCAGCCACATATTCGCTGTAAGTTGTACTTAGGTTCGCCTCAATTTGCGGAGCAGCATATGTTTCCACCATATCCGGAAATTTGCTCTCAAGGGCAGCAGGATCTGCATTCTCATTTAGCAACACGTATAAGTGAGTAGTAAAGCTTACAAAATTGTCATTCTGTAAGAATGGAAAGGTTTTAAGTGCTGCTAAAAAGCCAAACTCAAAATGCGAATTCTTAGTAAAATTTTCACAAATGCCCTTTACATTGAACTGACCGAAATCTGTGGTCAGTGTTTTATTAATAGGGTCTTCATTACCAAAATATTTAGTCGCCATTTCTTGGGTAATAACCATATCCTGGGCATTGGCTAGCGCACTTTTTGGATCCCCAGAAATTAGTTTAATGTCAAATACCTCAAAAAAAGTAGAGTCGGCAGCCATAAAAGCTGTTTCTTCAAAACGTTTTTCCTCATTCTTCTCATCCACATAACTTACTACTACCGGATTATTGGCAGGATTACCGAACATCCGAACAGCATTTTCTACTTCAGGGAAATCTCGAACCATCACTTCAGAAAATGAATGAGGAACAATGGCGTAGTTTGTCACATGATCGGGGTATAAGCGCTCTAACCCCATTTTATAAATCCTGTCGCCTTTGGAGTGAAATTCATCATACGAAAGCTCATCTTCGACATGAAGTAAAATGAGTAAGCTACTGGCTATACCAATAGATAATCCTAAAACATTAATTATTGAATAGATTCGATTTTTGAGCAGACTGCGAATAGCAATCTTGAAGTAATTTTTCAGCATGTGTTGAGTTGTTTGAGATTGGTAGTTATACCGCATCCACAAATGAAATGTTACATTTTTATTATAAGCGGTATTATTCTTCGAAAATCAGTATTAAATAATAACAAATAAATTATATTCACTCTAAATTAATTTCCATGGATAATTTCTCTGTATGGTGGGACACTCTCACAACGCTAGAAAGAATATACTGGGCAATAGCCATACCTTTTACCCTTTTTTTTCTTCTGCAACTAGCATTGACGTTTTTCGGGGGTGATATACCTGAAGATGCTGGTGCTGATGCTGATATTGAAGGTGATGACGGAATCGGCTTTCAATTCTTCACTTTAAAAAATATGGTGGCTTTTTTTACAATCTTTTCCTGGACTGGAATAGCTTGCCTTGACTCAGGGCTTTCTAATGGCCTATCAATAGCCATTTCATTGGTGTCGGGTATTGCCATGATGTTTTTAATGGGGGCCATTTTTTATTATTTAGGTAAAGCCAATGAAAGTGGTACGTTGCAAATGAAAAACGCCATTGGAATTGTTGGCGAGGTGTATATGGAAGTGAAAGCCAATAGAGGAAATATTGGGAAAGTACAGGTAAAAGTGCAGGGATCTCTTAGAACACTTGAGGCAATTACCGATGATGATATAGATTTAAAACCTGGCAAGGTCATTACTGTTCAAGATCTAGCGAATGATATTTTAATAATAACCACTAATAAAATAACACAATGAGTGTACTAGCCCTACCCATATTTGCTCTCGTAGCATTTTTTGTTTTCATTGTTATAGTTACTTTTTTTAGAAGGTATAAACGTTGTCCTTCAGACCGTATTCTGGTTGTTTATGGTAAAGTAGGCGGTGGTTCAGCCAAGTGTATTCACGGAGGTGCTGCGTTTATTTGGCCTGTTTTTCAAGATTATGAATTCCTTGACCTCACCCCTATTTCTATAGAGGTAATGCTTACTAATGCGCTTAGCAGACAAAACATTCGGGTGGATGTTCCTTCTCGTTTTACTGTAGGTATTTCTACTGAGCCAGGTGTTATGAATAACGCGGCTGAAAGGCTGTTAGGCTTAACACAGGAAAGTATTCAGGATTTAGCAAAAGATATCATCTTCGGCCAGTTAAGGTTAGTGGTTGCCACTATGGACATTGAAGAAATTAATAGTAATAGAGATAAATTTTTAGAAAATGTAGCATCCAACGTTGAGACCGAATTAAAGAAAATTGGCTTAAAACTGATTAACGTAAATGTAACAGATATCAAAGATGAATCCGGCTACATAGAAGCACTTGGAAAGGAAGCTGCGGCCAAAGCCATTAACGATGCAAAAAGATCAGTAGCTGAAAAAGATAGAGATGGTGCCATTGGTGCTGCCAATGCTGTACAAGAGCAAAGAGTAAAGGTTGCCGATGCTGATGCAAGTGCTGTAGAAGGAGAAAACCTGGCTAAGATTAAGGTAGCACAATCTGATGCAGCCAGAAGAGAAAAGGAAGCCGAATCTCAGAGATTGGCCATAGCAGCAGAAAAAGTACAATCAGCTAAAGCATTAGAAGAAGCCTACGCAGCTGAGCAAGAAGCTGAAAATGCAAGAGCAACCCGAGATAAGGCAGCACAAACAGCGGATATTGTGGTGCCTGCACAAATTGATAAAGAAAAAGTAGAAATAGCGGCCGAAGCACAAGCTGAACAAATTAGAAGGTTAGCAAAAGGTGAGGCCGATGCGATTCTATTTAAAAAACAAGCTGAAGCTCAAGGTTTATATGAAGTACTTACGAAGCAGGCACAAGGTTTAAAACAAATTGTAGACGCAGCAGGTGATAATGCTAAAGATGCCGTATTGTTACTTGTAGCAGATAAATTGCCTGAACTGGTTCGACTTCAAACAGAGGCTATTAAAAATATTAAGATCGATAAAATTACTGTCTGGGAAGGTGGCAACGGCCCTGAAAACAAAACTTCTACAGCTAATTTTATATCAGGACTTTACAAGTCCGTTCCTCCTTTACAGGAAATGTTTAACATGGCAGGTATGGAACTTCCTGAATATTTGAAAGGCAAGAGCCCCGAGGAGATTAAGCAGATGGTTGAGGATGTAAAGAAAGAAGCAAAGGAAAATCCATCTTCAAAAACATCGACTAAACAAAATAAACCATCAGATTCAGATCCTAAAGACTCGAATAAAGGGAAATAGAAAAGAGGATGTCTCAAAAGTCCTTGACTAAAAAAGAAAGCCAAATATAGTTTGGTATAAAAAAAGTTTAAGTGAGTTTGTCATTCTGGGTTCTTTTTAAATATTCTCTCATTACAAATTCTTTTGTGTAACGCTATTTCAGGACGAGACATTTGTAGAAAAAAAAGAGGCTGATCCTTTTGAGACAGCCCCTTTTTGATTTATTTAATTACGCGCTAGCAATTTACAAGACTCTACCATTCTTATAAACTCTGCTCTATACCCCTCATCATCTTTTCCTCTGGCTGATTTGGCTAAGTCTATGATATCCAAGTAATTCATGTCACCTTTAAAATCAGAGTCTCTCAATTGCATTCCAAACGCTGCTACGGCTGCTGACCATCTGAAATTATCCGAAGTATCATCCATCGATTTCTTGTCATCATTAATCGTTTTAACAATCAGTTTACTTACATCACCATCCGGCTTTTTGTATCTCAGCTTCACAGTCATTAGTTCAGACGAGTTTTTTGCACCTTCAGTAATTTGTGTTTTCTGGTATTTCAAATCATCCACCACAAACTGACTCTTAACTCCTACAGGAATAATCTCATAGAGTGCAGTAACGGTATGTCCCGCTCCCAATTCACCAGCATCCTTTTTGTCATTATTAAAATCTTCTGGTGCCAACAATCGGTTTTCATACCCTACCAATCTGTAAGCCTGAACCTTGGCTGGATTAAATTCTACTTGAATTTTCACATCCTTTGCAATGGTGAATAATGTTCCACCAAACTCATTTACTAATACTTTTTTGGCCTCCAAGATATTATCAATGTAAGCGTAATTTCCATTGCCTTTATCTGCAAGTATTTCCATTTTAGAATCTTTGTAATTGCCCATTCCAAAACCAAGAACTGTTAAGAAAACACCAGCATCTCTTTTCTCCTCAATCAACTCTTCCATGGCTTTGTCGCTTGATGCTCCTACATTGAAGTCTCCATCTGTAGCCAGTATAATTCTGTTATTTCCATCTTTAATAAAATTCTTTTGAGCAATCTTATAGGCCAACTCAATTCCGGCACCACCAGCAGTTGATCCTCCAGCATTCAATTGATCCATTGCGTCCAATATTTTTTCTTTTTCAGATGCACTCGTAGATGCAAGAACCTCACCCGCTGCTCCTGCATATACAACAATGGCTACTTTGTCTTCTGGTCTTAACTTATCTATCAACATTTTAAAGGCAGATTTTAAAAGAGGTAGCTTATTTTGAGCACTCATAGATCCTGAAACATCTAAAAGAAAAACCAGGTTGGATGGAGGCAAATTATCCATGCTGATGTCTTTTCCCTGTAGCCCTATGTGAACCAACTTATGATCTTTATTCCATGGCGAAGCAGCCAACTCAGTGTTTATAGCAAATGGGTCATTATTTGTTGGTTGTTTGTAGTCATAATCGAAGTAATTGATCATCTCTTCAATTCTAACTGCATCTTTTGGTGGCATCTGGCCCAAGTTCAAAAACCTTCTCACATTACTGTAAGATGCAGCATCCACATCAATTGAGAAGGTAGAAAGAGGATCGTTAAAAGGGTTTTTAAATCCGTTTTCTGAGATTTCTGTATACTCTTCAGTATTAGACTCCTGCTGTACTGGCTGGTGCTGGTTGTAATGGTATGTTGCACCAGACATAGAAATTTCTTCTGCATAATCTGCCGTTGGCGCAACTTTAGACAATCTTTCTCTACTTTTCTTTCCACTACCTACCACAACCTCTTGCAATTGTTGAGTATCAGCACTCATTCTAACATTAATAGTTGTTTTGTTACCCACTTTAATTTCCTCTGTAACAAGGCCAATAAAACTAAATACCAATACCGATTTGACATGTGGTACCTCAATCTTATAATCCCCATTAACATCAGTAACAGTGCTTAAACTCGTACCTTTAAGTAAAACATTAATTCCTGCTAATACGGAACCATCTTCTGCAGAAGTTACTTTCCCGTTTACTTTAATTTGACTGATAGCCTGAATGGAAAAAAGGCTTATCAACAGTACTACATAAATTAATTTCGTTTTCATGACTATCATATTTTTGTGAAACATTTCTATTGAGATGCAGCACTTTTGGATATTCCATAAATGGGAGTGAAAAAATTTTTAGTTTAGATTAAAATCGGGCTTATCAGCGAGCAGCAACTCATATCGAAATACAAAGAATCCGGTGATTTGAAATTACTTGGAGAGCTTTACAAACCATATATGCACTTGGTGTATGGCTTGTGTCTGAAGTATTTAAAAAACAGGGAAGAAAGCCAGGATGCTGTGATGCAGATATTTGAAAAGCTGGTGGATGCCGTGAAGAAGCATGATATACAAAACTTTAAAAGCTGGCTGTATGTACTTGCAAAGAATCATTGCCTGATGAAATTAAGATCCAGCAAAACGAATGTTGATATTGATAGCACTTCAATTATGGAATCTGACTATCAATTGCATCATAAGGATGAAGGCGATTTAGAAGATAACCTTGTAAAACTGGAAAAATGTATTGCTCAACTTCAAGATGATCAGAAATTGTGCGTGGAGTTATTCTTCTTAAAGAAAAAGCCTTATCAAACTATTGCTGAAAAAACCGGGTTTGAAATGAAGAAAATTAAAAGCTACATTCAGAACGGTAAGCGGAATTTGAAAATATGTATGGAAAATCAAAGTGAGTAAGTCAGAACACCATATTGATAAATTAACACCTGAGCTGATTGAAAAATATCATGGAGGGAAACTGTCGGAATCAGAAGCCTATCAGGTAGAGCGATTAATGCTCAATTCTGAGTTTGACAATGAAGCCATGGAAGGGTTCGAAAATTTTTCTGGTGATATTGAAAGTGATTTATATTCTCTAAACTCCCGATTGGAAAAACGAATTTCAGAAGAAAAGAATGACAATCAGTTTCTGTGGATAAAAATAGCTGCCTCCATTCTCATTCTTGCCTTAAGTAGTTACTTAATATGGGATTTAACTCAAAGCGAAAGTTTACAACCTCTAAATGTGGCTGAGCAAAAGAAAGAACTGCCTGAGAGGGAAGAAACGGCATCAACCCTGGAAGATACCACAGAAGAAAAACAAGAATCAGAGGAAGTTCCTTTTATTGCTCAAAATAAATCTGTAACACCATCTGAACCAGAAGTTAAGCCTAAACCAAAAACACAAGTTGAAAAAGAGATTCCTGTAAAAATTAAAGAATCTGCGGCTGGCAGTGGCACAAGTGCACTGAATACACTTGCTTATGAACCCACTGAAAAAAAAGATGACTTTGGGGCTGAAGCAGATGAAGAATACTTGGAAGAAGTAATAGTTGAAGAAATGAGTGCCGTTGAAACAGAACAGCTTTACGCAAAAGAAATTAGTCCCGAGTCCATCCAAAATGCTGATGTTAGTAGAAGACGTACCGCCAAAAAATCTAAGTTGGAAGCCCCTTCAACGAGTGTCGCAGGCGAGATATATTCATATTCAAATACAATTACTGGTAAAGTAATCTCGGCTGAAGATGGCTCGCCTCTGCCTGGAGTAAATGTAGTATTAAAAGGCACTACAATAGGAACAGTCACTGATATTGATGGCAATTATAGACTGGAAAATGTTACCTCTGATTCGTCCAATGTTCTATTATTTAGTTTCATTGGTCTTGAATCCAAAGAATTAGTACTGGGCTCAAAACCCAAATTAAACATAGAGATGAGCGCAGATACTCAGCAACTCAGTGAAGTAGTGGTTACTGCTGTTGGTGTTCAAAGAGAAAAGAAATCACTAGGATATGCTGTTTCTAAGACTGATGATCAAAACTCAAATGACATAGTAGTTATGCGCAGCAACACAGATAATTTAGAAGGGATTTACAAGTTTGCTCAGCCGGTTATTGGAATTAATGCTTATAAAAAATATCTGACTGAAAATATTAACTATCCAGATGATAAAGAAGTTGAAGCAGGTAAAGTGATTGTCACTTTTGATGTAAATGAAGACAGCACACTTTCAAACTATACAATTAAAACAGGCCTAACTGAATGGCATAATAATGAGGCGTTGCGTCTTGTGAAGGAAGGTCCCAATTGGAACCCTTCAACTAATGATGGCATGGCTGAATTAAGTAATGTAAGAGTAGTAGTGACATTCAGGCCAAAGTGATCGATGCTCGATCAAAAGTTCTTGATTGAAAAACCAATACCTTTTTCAAAGTTATTTTCAAAATCACCCTAAAGTCCCCTCTAGGGGACAGTGTCCTCCCTTGAGGGAGGTAAGGAGGGTGTTTTTTATTTAAACTTCGGATGATCCACACCCGGGAAGTTCTTCTCAAAGAAGTCTCCATACTCTCGTATGGTCTTCTTCATATCTTTTCTTAACCAAATAATACCTACCAGGTTAGGCAGTGTCATCAAAGCAATGGTTATTCCCGATAACGTCCAGATAATGGTTGTATCAGCAAAAGAGGCAAAGAAAAATGCGATCACGTATACAATTCTGTAATAGATGACTGACTTTGTTCCGAACAAGAAAGTCATTGCTCTATCGCCATAATACGACCAGCTGATGGCTGTGCTAAATGCAAAGAGTAACAAGCCAATGGAAACAATGTATTTGCCAGACTCTCCGAAGAATCCTCTTTCAAATGCTCTAGTTGTTAGTGGCGCTGAATGAACTAGAGATTTACCTTTAAATTTAATTGGTTTTTCTTCAACAACTTTACCTTGTTCAATTTTAACAGTACCCGTAAATACTTCATCCTGATCAAGCAACTCATCCTTGTAAACTTTGATATCATCAGCGAAAGATCGAGCATGTAAGAATGTAATATCATTATTAATAATTACACCGTTTTCAACAATCAATTCTCCATTGAATTGCTTTTCTGCTGAGTTTCCGTTCAGGTGATTATAGATTTTTTTAAGGTCCTCTTCATTCGACTCCCTATACTGATTGGTTAAAATTTCAATATCGATAAAGTCGAACTGATTTTCATGCTTTTCATTCCAAGCACCGGATGAAAGAAGCACCAAACCTGTAATTGTACATATTACAATAGTGTCAATAAATGGCTCTAAGATTGCTACCATACCTTCAGATAAAGGTTCGTTAGCCTTAGCAGAGGCGTGCGCTATCGGTGCAGAACCCTGACCAGCCTCATTAGAAAATAATCCTCTTCCAACACCTTTATTAAATGCAAATGCAAGGTTCGCTCCTATAAAACCTCCTGCAGCTGCCGATCCTGTAAATATATTAGCAAAGATTGAAATGAAAGAAGGTATGATATTGTCTAAATTGGCCAGAATAACCGCAAAGGCACCAATAAAATAGATGATTGCCATAGCCGGCACCAGCTTAGATGTTACTGCAGCAATTCTCTTAATTCCACCGATAATTACTAAGCCTAATAACACTGCTAAAACTGCCCCGGAAAGAATTTGATCAATACCAAATGTGGCTAATAATGAACTTGAAATGCTATTGATTTGTGGTAAGCTTCCCGTACCGAATGATGATAATACCGTTGCAAAGGCAAAAATAGCGGCCAACCATTTTAGGTTCACTGGCTTACCGTTAAGTAAAAATTTTGCATTCTTCATGTAATACATTGGTCCACCAGCCATGGTGCCATCGTCTAGTTTTTCTCTGTATTTATGTGATAGTGAAACCTCTACAAATTTGGTACACATACCTACTGCAGCCGTTACAAGCATCCAAAATAAAGCTGCCGGCCCACCAAGGTGCAAGGCCAAAGCAACACCTGCAATATTGCCAGTTCCCACCGTACCTGAAAGTGCTGTAGCTAATGCCTGAAAGTGTGAAGTGTCACCGGGTAAATCAGCTCTATCGAATTTACCTGAAACAATTCTAACAGCATGTTTAAAGAATCGTATTTGTGGAAAACCTAAATAAAGAGTGAAAAACAGGCCTGTACCTAATAAAGCATAAGGAAACCAAACAGCACTACCTATAAAACTATCAATAAGGACAAGAAAATCATTCAATGCTTGCATGAGCTACTATGTTTTAACCACAACCGGCAAAGCTAATAAATAAAAGACGCCAGCAAAAAAATGTTTTACAGACGGTGATTCTGTGTAGTTGTAAAATAAATCAATCCAGTTAATTAACTTTTTCTGTGAAAAAACGTTCTCCCATTTACTGCATATACTAAAATGAAAATCAAAGCTTTTACCCTTATTGGTTTTTTACTTGTACTTGCACCTTGCTCCGCACAGGTGAGGTCTACAATTACAGAAATAAGAGAAGAGTTATTTTACACTGATTTTGATCTGGATAAATGCAATGAATTTTATAAAAAATTAGCCGCATTCAAACAAGAGACTCCTAATATTGCTGCCTACGAAGCTTCTGCCATGGCGCTGGTGGCCAAGCACAGTTGGAACCCTATCACTAAAATCAGCTCAATTAGAGAAGCGATGAAGTTGATGTCCGATGCTGTGAACAAGGATCAGACTAATTTAGAAATACGCTTTTTAAGACTATACATTGAAAATTCTTTACCTGATTATCTCGGAATGAAAGATAATATTGAAGAAGACAAAAAAGCAATACTCAGTAATATTCAATGGTTGGATACTTCTGACCTGAATGCTGACATTGTAAAATATATTTTAAATTACATGTCTTCAGCTGTGACCTGTACAACCGAAGAAATAAAAATTATTCAGGCCAGATTACTTTAAACCACCTTTTTTCTAATCTGTTTAGCGTACGTTCTACTTACTGGAAAACTTTTCCCGTTTTGCATTTTCACTATTAGGCCACCATTAAAGTGCTTCTCAATTTCTTTCAGGCAATTCAAATTTATGATTGTACTTCTATGTATTCGAATAAAAACTTCAGGGTCTAACTTGCCCTCCAGTTTCCCAATTCCGGAAGAACTTAAAAACTGATCGCTTTTAGTGGTTAGTACAGTATAATCTCCAGAGGCCTCCAAATGCAATATATCCCTTACTTCAAGATTAAGTAGCTTCTCTGATTTTTGCACAAATAAATGGGTTGAATATTTATCTTCAGAGTTACCTAAAGAGCCTCTAATGCTGCTTATCAATTCCTCCACATTGCTATCATCTGCTTTAATTCGCTCGAAAGCTCTTTTAACTGCTAAATTAAATCGCTCCTCGTCTAAAGGCTTTAGCAAATAATCAATGGCATTTTTATCGAATGCTTTAATGGCGTATTGATCGTATGCAGTTGTAAATACTACATACGGCTTATGATCGATGGATTCAAGTACATCAAACCCATCCATGCCTGGCATTTGAACATCCATAAATATTAGTTGAGGTTTTAAAGCTTCAATCTTCTCTACCGCATCTTTTCCATTCGAGCATTGTGCCACTACTTCAATATTTGGGTGAGGCTCAAGAAATTCCATTAATAATTCACGTGCAAGTTTCTCATCGTCAACTATAATACAGTCAATTTTCATTTATATGTGTTGGTTTTAATGTTCTATTAATTCTGATTCTTGGTTGTCAGATTTGTATACATTTTCTATGGGAATAGTAAACTTTACGGTGTAACCATCTTTTCTGGGTTCGATTTTTAACCCAGCACTTCTTCCAAATATGCTTTTTAGTCTTCTGTCAGAATTTTTAAGTCCTACACCAGTAGATTTACCATCTAATACCTTGGAAGCATTTACTCCCAGCCCATTGTCACTTACCTCAAAATAAACACCATGTGCGATCTTTTTGATATGAACTCGTATAGTTCCGCCCTCATCTTTTGGAGCAATTCCATATTTCACTGAATTTTCTACTAATGGTTGTAAGATCATAGGCGGAACATCCATCCCTAAACAACGTCCGTCAATGTCTGTTTCGTATTGCAATCTATCTCCAAACCTTACTTGCTGTATCCGAATATAATTTTCAATAAAGTCTAATTCATCAGCCAATTTTACCATAACCCCTGAATGTGAATCCAATGCATACCTAAAAACATCAGAAAGCTGCGTAATTACTTTTCTGGCCTTTTCCTTACTTGAAGATATTAAGGTACTTATTGAATTAAGGGTATTAAATAAGAAGTGCGGGTTGATCTGAGATTTTAAAAGTGCCAGTTGCATTTCCTTATTCTTTAGTGCCAATTGACTTTTCTCTTGCTCTTTTCGCTGCACGTGCTCAAAATACCTGATAATGTAGAATACCGCCACTGTAATAATATACTGATCGTAAAAACGCATGGCGTCCCAGCTTAATAAATTGAGCATATAATCCTTCCAGTCATCGAAAAAAACAAGACCATCCAGATAAAAATCAAAGTAATAGGAGATATAGCTCATGGACATAAAAAAGACGAAAAGACCTGCTGTATGTCCTGTTATCTGAAAAACAACATTGCGTCTAAAGAGCCACTCGCAATAAAAAAAAATAAGGGCTATAAAAATGCATAAAGCTTCAAACATGTAGAGGCCGTTCCATAAAACGGAAGTATTATAGGGCCTGAAAACCTGCCACTCAATAAGCGAGCTCAGCAGATAATTCACAGCATACCAGCCGCATATAAACAAATAGGCAGTTTTATAAATTTTTGGTATGCGCTCGAATATACTCACTGTGTAATTTTATCTAATTTACGAATTGATACAGATAAATTAGAAACCGCCTAGTTGGATATACAGTTATACTCTTCAAAATGACTGTTTTATAGGTTAAAACTTGCATCAATGATATTAATGGGTTTATTACATCAAACTAATATTGGTAATCTGTCGTTTCGTTGTCATCTTTAACAGTTCGTCTTAAGTACCTCATTTATAGTAATATGCGGCTTTATACCTTACTTTTTTTCATGGTGATATCTTTGGGAGCCTATTCCCAAAAGACAATTACTATTTCTGGAAGGCTAATTGATGCAGATACTGAGGAACCAATCATTTTTGCTTCGATAGGTATTGATGGCAAATCTGTAGGTACCGTATCAAATACTGAAGGAAAGTTTGATTTTCATATTCCTTACATCTATAAAGATCATATGATGGTTATTAGAATGTTGGGCTATTCTAACATTCAAACAAAAATTTCAAACTACGCCAATAGCGATACGGTAACTTTTCGAATGAACAAAGCTTCCAAGGTTTTAGAGGAAATTGTGATTCGGGATTCCCTTACTGGTGGCGATATTGTTTCAGCAGCCATTTCAAAAATAGATAAGAACTTCCCCGATGAGCCATTTTTGATGGATGGCTTCTACAGAGACCTTAAAAAAGTGGGTGGTAAATACTTTTCACTTTTAGAGGCAGCAGTTAAAATTTATGATGAGGATTATAAAGCGCCTAATAATAAAAACCGTTTACATGAACGTGTGGCCTTAATGGAGGTAAGAAAAAGCCTAGGTTACAGTAATAAGTTCACGCGTTACTTTGAGCAGTATAATTTACTGGAAGATTTGCTCCTACACAATAACATCAGGTATCGTCAATTTCCTGAACAGGAAGTATTCTACAACAGCTTTAAGCGAGGTAAAACCACCATGTATAATGGCAAACAAGTACATGTGGCTATTGGTAATTTTCTTGTGCCAGATAACGCAGGAACGATGTTCATTAAACTTTTTGTGGAAGTGGAGTCGTACAGTATTGTTCGGATGGAATATGAAAGGAGGTTTAACAATGAGGTGCTTCGAAAGAAAGGTGATTTGGTAAGTAAATATGTATCCGATGTTAAAACCATTGATTTTAAGGAATACCTGGGAAAAATGTATTTGAACTTAATTACACTTAGATCGCGAATCAATTGGCATGATGAAGAGACGGATCAGCTTAAGTTTGAGACCGAATTACAGCAAGAATTACTCATCAATAATATTGAAACTAATCCTGATGAGCGAATTGGTAGAACAGAACGAATGCGAAGGTATGGCCTGCAGTATCAGGATGAAAGTTACAATAAAGAGTTTTGGGAGAATTACAACGTTATTAAAGATACACCTCTGGATGAAGAAATTGTTTCAGATTTAGAAGAACTTGGCACTCTGGAAGAGCAATTCGAATATTAACCTTTAATGAGGTGACTCATCGTCAAAAATGTTCAACTGTCGAGGGCTGTTAGCGAAATAAAGTTGTAAGCCTTTACTTAGTAGTCATAAAGCCAACTATAGACACGAAATAACCCGAGAGCCCAGGTGCTTTTGGGTTATTTTGCTTATAGGGTAATATTTAATTTGTTGGCCTCCTGCAAAAGATCATTCTTATCAATGGGCACTACGCCAATATGCTCACATACAAGTCCACCACCTAAGTTAGAAAGAGCCGCAATTACATGAGGAGAAAGATTAAGCGCAACACAAAGCGCTGCAATACTTATAACCGTATCTCCGGCACCCGAAACATCTGAAATTTCTCTCAAATGTGCTGGTACATGATGTTTTTCATTTTTAAAGTTAATGTAAACGCCTTTTTCAGATAAGGTGATGAGTGAGCCTTTACTTTGTAGCTTCTCCATTAGCAGTTCTACGGCCTTTTCCACTTCCGGCTTATCCCCTTTTTCGAATTCCAACTTCAGACCTTCTTTCAGTTCCTTCAAGTTAGGTTTGAAAAGGGTAGTGTGTTTGTAATTCAAGAAATTGCGCTTTTTAGGATCTACCACAGTAGGTATACCATTTTTCTCGGCTAACTCAACGGATTTTTTGATAAGGTTTTTAGTGATTACCCCTTTATCATAATCCTCGAAAATAACCACTTGGCAGGTAGGTAAAAGCGCTGCAATCTTTTTCCAAACATTTGCTTCTTCTTCTTTAGAAAGCAGTTTATCTGTTTCTTCATCCACCCTAACTATATGCTGGTGACTGCTTAAAACCCTGGTCTTTACAGTAGTTGGCCGTTCAGCAGATTCTACAATGCCTTCTTTCGATATTTTGTTAAACTCCAATCGGTCGAATACTTTTTGTGCGCCTTCGTCCTTACCTATTACTGCACAAAGAATTGGATCTGCCCCGAGAGCCTGAACATTGAGTGCCACATTGGCTGCCCCTCCTAAACGGTAATCCCTTTTTGTAGCTCTTACAATGGGTACCGGAGCCTCGGGAGAAATTCGTTCCACAGCTCCCCAGATGTAGGCATCTACCATAACATCACCAATGATTAGAACCCTTAGCTTATTAAATTCTTTAAAAACCTGATTGAAGTTGGAATAAGACATTAAGACAATTTACTTAAAGCTGTTTTAATTCTTTTAAGTGCCTCCACTAAATCTTCCCTTGATGCTGCATACGATAATCTAACGCAGTTCGCATCACCAAAGGCCTCACCTGTAACTAATGAAACGTGTGCCTCTTCTAAAATGTAGATGCACAAATCACTGGCATTTTCTATTTTTCTGTTTCCTGAACTCTTTCCGAAGTAGCTGCTCATATCAGGAAAAAAATAAAATGCGCCTTGAGGCACATTCGTTTTCACTCCCGGTATTTCATCCAGCAAGCCTTTGACCAATTCTCTTCGCTCCAGATACTCCTTGGCCATTTCTTTGGTAGGAGTAGCATCTCCTGTTAGCGCGGTAAGAGCGGCACGCTGTGCTATTGAGCAGTTAGCAGAAGTAATTTGGCCCTGCATTTTAGTGCAGCCTTTGGCAATCCACTCTGGTGCGCCAATATAACCTACCCTCCAGCCAGTCATGGCAAACCCTTTAGCAAACCCATTAACAGTAACAGTACGCTCAAACATACCTGGCAATGAAGCTAAACTCACATGCTCATCTGTGTAATTTATATGTTCATAAATTTCATCAGCAATAGCGATGATATCATGTTTCTTTACCACCTCTGCAATGGCCTCTAACTCAGCTTTTGTAAATACTGAACCCGTTGGATTGCATGGTGATGAAAATATCAATGCTTTTGTTTTAGGCGTAATCGCCTCTTCCAACTGCTTGGCAGTCGCTTTAAAATCTGTAGAAATATCTCCGCTGATAAATACTGATGTACCCTCTGTTAATTCAACTATGGCCGAATAACTTACCCAATAAGGAGAGAAAATAATCACCTCATCACCCGGATTAATTAATGAATACATAACGTTTGCAATGGATTGCTTGGCTCCATTAGAAACCACAATGTTTTCGGCCTTGTAAGGGATATTATTTTCTTTATTTAATTTATCTGCAATGGCTACTCTTAAATCCTGATAACCAGCAACAGGCGGATATGCAAAATACTTACCTGAATCTATCGCTTCTTTCGCACCATCCTGAATATACTGCGGTGTTTTAAAATCCGGCTCGCCCAAACTTAAACTTATAACATCTACACCTTGAGATTTAAGCTCTCTGGCTTTTGCAGCCATGGCAAGTGTAGCAGACTCTTCCAGATTACTAATTCTATTCGACAGATTCATATATTAGGTTCTTAAAAATTGAAATTCGGCCAAAAATATGCAGAATGGCATTTAGTTGCTAAGGAATGAATCACAATAATTGATTTCTACTCCTGATTATAAGTTGTACGGCTTGTAATTGAGCGACCAAGAGTAATCTCATCGGCATATTCCAATTCACCGCCAATGGGAATTCCTCTGGCTATAGTGCTAATTTTAATATTAAAATCCTTAAGCTGTTTTGTCAAATAAAATGCCGTTGTATCGCCTTCCATTGTGGGGCTTAAAGCAAATATTATCTCCGATACAATTCCTTTGGAAGATTTTATACGCTCAATCAATTGTTCAATATTTAATTCATCCGGCCCTACACCTTCGATAGGAGAAATTACACCACCTAATACATGATAAAGTCCGTTATACTGCGATGTATTTTCAATGGCCAACACATCCCTGGTGTCTTCCACAACACATATTGTTGACTCCTCTCTTCTGTGAGAGGCACAAATGCCGCACACATCTGAGTCAGCGATATTCATACATGTTTTGCAATATTTAATTTGCTTCCTTAGCTCAACGATTGATTGACCTAACGCCTCTGAAGTGCTAACCGGCTCTTTTAATAAATGAAGTGCTAACCGAAGTGCTGTTTTTTTTCCTATTCCCGGAAGTCTGGATATTTCTTCAACTGCTCGTTCTATCAACTTAGATGGGTATTCCATAGATGCAAAGATAGCTAACCCATGCAATAATTAATGCGCTATTTGTAGTTGACTCTGTGTAGCACAAGCCCCGAAGCTGGTGCTTTCATTTCAAACTTTATAGATGATCCGGGTTTTAAAGCCTCTGCAATTGAGCCTTGGTCCAGATTACCTTTACCCACCTCAAAAAGTACTCCCATCATTAATCGAACCTGATACCGCATAAATCCAGAAGATGTGATCTTAAATACATAAAAACCACCGGCTTCATCGAATTGAATTTCGCTTGACTGTATTGTCCGGATTTTATCTGCCTCTTCGAATGGGTAACAAAAACCAGAAAAGTTGTGCTCTCCTAAAAATAAAGTGGCAGCTGATCTCATCAGATCAATAGCTAATTTCTGATGAACAAAAGTAATTAAGTGCGCATCAAACGGATTCTTGGAAGTATCAAACGTGAATTGATAGTGATACTCCTTTGAAGCCACATCCTTAATCACATTGAATTTGCTATCAACTTTCTCAAGGCTAAGGGCATTAATATCAGCCGGAAGGTTCCTATTTAATTCTGCTAAAAAGTACTCCGGCAATTCCTGATAAGTAAAAAGTTCCATAGGAAAATCCCTGGCCGAAACCATGGCATCGGTTCTACTAGCACCCAAGGTTTTAAATTTTACCTCTTCGCCAAGCACAAATCGAGTAGTTCTTGCTATCATGCCCTGAACCGTTTTCAGCCCAGGTTGCTTTTGCCAGCCATGATACCGAAAGCCTAAAAATTGAAATCTTAGCAGATAAAAATGCTTGCTTTGAAAAGGATCCAATGTGAGGTAATGATGAGAAGTATAGTTTAGTGAACTCTGGCATCAATGCCTTTCTCACAAATAGCTTCTTGTTTTGGTTTTAATTCTTTGAACGATCCTGTTTTTACAATACACTTTCCTTTGTAATGGATGATCCATGCGCATTGCTCTGCCTGCTCCACCGTATGCTGGCATACCTTTACCAATGTGTTAATCACATGGTCGAAAGTGTTGACATCATCATTATAAACAACAAGGCTTTTGTTGTCGACAATTTCTACTTCCTCTAAAACCTCTACTTCTTCTTCGTAATTATATCCGAAATCCATGTAGTTTCATTTAGTTTGTCAAAGGTAGAAAAAATATGCATTTTAAACGAAAATCTCAATTATGAGCCCGCAACTGGTATTGTCTGTTGTCTTTGGTTATTTCCTAATATTAATTCTCATCTCATTCCTAACTTCGAAGAAAGCAGATTCAAGCACTTTTTTTACGGCAAACAGGCAATCCCCTTGGTATTTGGTTGCTTTTGGCATGATTGGGGCTTCACTTTCCGGAGTCACTTTTATTTCTGTACCGGGCTGGGTGGGCACCACTCAATTTTCATACATGCAAATGGTATTTGGCTATTTGGCCGGTTATGCTGTCATTGGCTTAATTCTGATGCCCCTCTATTATCGGTTAAACCTTATTTCAATCTACCAATACCTTGAGCAGCGCTTTGGTTTTTGGTCGTACAAAACAGGAGCGGCCTACTTTCTTTTAAGCAGAGTAATTGGTGCCTCGTTCAGGCTATTTTTAGTAGCTGGTGTTTTGCAACTTACGCTGTTCGATGCCTGGAATGTATCTTTTGAAATTACAGTGGCCATTACCATAATGCTCATATGGCTTTATACTTTCAGAGGTGGTATCAACACAATTGTATGGACAGATTCACTGCAAACACTATTTATGTTAAGTGCTGTAGGAGCGGTTATCATTAGTATTTCCAATGATTTGAATTTCACTTTTGGCGAGATGGTTACTGCCGTACAAGAGAGCCAATACTCTAAAACTTTCTTTTGGGATTGGCAATTAGGCAGCCACTTTGTGAAGCAATTTCTATCAGGGGCTTTCATAGCCATTGTTATGACTGGATTGGATCAGGATATGATGCAAAAGAACCTAACCTGTAAGAATATTGGCGAAGCACAGAAAAATATGTTCTGGTTTTCAGTGATATTGGTGTTCGCGAACCTTCTCTTTTTGTGCCTGGGGGCATTACTCTATATCTATTCAAATGCCAATGGAATCGAGATTCCTGCTAAGACTGATGACCTCTTTCCTATGCTTGCCACGCAACATTTTAGCACCTTTATTGGTATCGTATTTTTGTTAGGAATTATTGCGGCTGCTTATTCCAGTGCTGATTCAGCATTAACATCTTTAACAACCTCCTTTTGTATCGACTTTTTAAACTTTTCGGATGAGCAAAGTTTAAGTGTTCAAGATACACAAAAGAGAACGCGACTATTCGTTCATCTTGGATTTTCAGTTTTACTTTTTGTAGTAATACTAATATTCAAAAATTTGAATAACGAGGCTGTAATTAGCTCCGTATTTAAGGCTGCTGGATATACTTATGGGCCTTTACTGGGGATATATGCATTTGGATTATTTACAAAATTGCAAGTGCGTGATTATCTGGTACCGGTAATTTGCGTTGCTTCACCTATCTTATCCTATTTACTGAATATCTACTCCGCACAACTGCTTTGGGGCTATCAATTTGGGTTTGAAATACTTTTGATAAATGGCTTACTCACTTTTGTTGGTTTACTTCTTATAACGAAAAAGGTCGCTCACGTTTGAGCGACCTCTCGATCGTGCTGTACACATTAAAACCAACTAAAACATACAGCAACTTAAATCAACCAAAAATCATGTACCTATTCTATTACAATGGGTATGCCAATGGCACATATACTCTTAAAACGGCTTTAAACGAAGATTACATTTAATTTTTATCCCATAATGGGAATTTATTTCCCGTATTGAACGCCCTCTTCGGTATCTTTGGAAACAGAAATGTCTTTTTTATAGTCTCCCTTTTTAATTTCAACTGTATAATCTCCAGATTTTACATCGTAAAAATCAATAACGAGTCTTTTTCTTTCCAACACTTCAGTTGTTACAATATCACCATTGGAATAGGATAAGATGATAGTGGCGCCTACCAGCTCTTTGTCTACTTTAAATTTCAAAATATTTTTATATTCTGTATCAACTATTTTAATAGTATGCTCAGGCTTGTTGGCATAAGCAGATAAGCTAAATACAACGGCTGTTATTAAAAGTGATAAAGTTTTCATAAGTACTAAATTTTAATTTAATCAAGAATTTGCAACATGCATGCCAAGTGGTATATCGCCTAAAAATAGTATTAATGGGTATTATTGGTTCAAACGAGTCTCTGAAAAGGAAAGATTATCCTTATTTGGGAATGTAAGATTTACAGCAGTTCTCGCGAAGGATCCCAGAAATATTCACTAAACGCCACTATTCTGTCGTCTTTTACTTTAATCCCTTCTTGTGATAACCGTTCTTCCATACTAGTTGGCGTTTCAAAATGATTTTTGCCAGTAAGCATTCCTATTCTGTTAACCACGCGGTGCGCTGGAACATCTGCCAATCCATGTGCGGCATTCATCGCCCAACCTACCATTCTTGCACTGCCTTTACTGCCCAAATAATTTGCGATGGCTCCATAGGAGGTTACCCTACCCTTGGGTATCAATTTTACTACCTCATAGACATTTTCAAAAAATGAGTGGTGTTTATTGGTCATTTGTCAAATATAATTTGATCATTTTAATCAACACCATTGATAGAAGAAGTTTCAACTTAAAAACTATTGGTTACACTTAACCGATAATTCGGCACTTAATCTTAATATAGTGATTACCAATCCATTATAAGTTGTTAAAACAATATGACCTGCCTATTTTAGCGGCTTCTTAAAATAACCAAAAAGTAATGTTTAATAACAACGACAAGCAGGCCACAGCAGAAGCAATGAATTCCAATAACATTATTGGCAAAGGGACAACATTTACGGGAAATATAGAGACTTATGGTAACATAAGAATAGAAGGTAAGGTAGTGGGTGATATTATTTCCAAATCAAAAGTAGCTGTTGGGCCTTCTGCAGTTATTGAAGGGAAATTATTAGCTCAAATCGCAGAAATAGAAGGAGAAATTAAGGGAAAGCTGGAAGTTACAGATCACTTAATACTTAAACCTACCAGTAAAATTGAAGGTGATATTATTGCCAATAAACTCACCGTTGAATCTGGTGCAAGGTTTGATGGACAATGCAAAATGGGTGAGAAGAATCTTAAAATTGAGCTAAAAAATGATTCTCAAGAAGTGAAAAAGCTTCGAAGCGCAGTTTAAACCAAAACCTATATCATATATAGTGGAGGCCAATCAATTGATTGGCTTTTTATTTTTCTTCTGCCAAAGTATTAATAGCAAGGAGAAACTCCTTTTTAAATTCTTCATAATACTGATCAGTGGCAGGACCATTAAAATAATCGAATTGATAGCGAATAAAACCGTACTTATCGATGAGCACCAATGTCGGAAACGCATTGATCTTTTCAAGGTATGGCAAAGCCAAGGCAGCTTGTCCTTTACTTAATTCACCTCCTAATTTGATCTCATAAGGAATTTGCATATCTCTTTTATAGGACTCAATTCTTTGTAGTCCATACTCGGTAGAAAAATTAGGCTCGTAGGTAACAGCTAGTACCTCAACATTTTGAG
>NZ_JAVJUY010000345.1:0-12765 GCF_040220315.1 Fulvivirga sp. | reverse complement strand
AGGAGGCTTACAGCCTCCTTTTTTTATATTTCAATCTTTAATCAAATTAATTTAATAGGTCAAAAAAACCCTTACCCTACTCCTCATTTGGATAACTTGATTCACATGAGTAAATTATCAAATTAATTGGTTTCAATGCGCTCATTTTCTCCTATTTTATTCGTAATCGCCCTTTGTTTTAACGCCCAAGCGGAGTTGCTTGATTCCATTAGCATTAAAAATTTTGGTACAGGAGACTACAAGGCTGCTTCTGCCAACTATACTGTGGTAATTGATGAACTGGGTGTACTCTATTTTGCTAATGAAAATGGCATTTTAAAGTATGACGGCAGCGAATGGGAACTGATTCCTATTACAGACTTTGGTGGAGTGTATTCCATTACATTAAGTGATGACGGTAAATTTTATATTGGTGGGGTCAATGAATATGGCTACCTCGAACGCGATTCTTCAGATAACTTTGTTTACCACTCTTTGCGAAGTTCGTTAACAAAACAGCATGAATTCGGTGCGTTTTGGCAAATCCAGGCTTTAGGCCAAGACATTTATTTTGCTTCATACGAAGGCTTAGTTCAATATGATGGTGAAAGTTCTCGGCACATTGATATAACCAATAGTGGAATATTTGTGCTTAACAACGAATTAGTAGTCTCAAAGTTCGATGGTTATCTATATACAATACTCGGAGATTCCAGTGAGTTACTTAATGATCAGTATAAGTGGAAAAATGATAATGTGTTCGCAGTAATGCAGTGTCTAACAGATGATTCGTTTATTTTCTCTACTTCTGAAAATGGATTATACAAATACTTTCCAGATAGAAATGAAATGATGCCATTTACAACTTCTGATGATGCGTTTTTAAAGGAAAATGGTATTTATGATGCACACATTTTTAGAGATAGTTTGTATGCGTTTTCCTCGTGGACAGCAGGATTAATAATTATGGATAAAAATGGCCAAATACTATCTAAAGTTGATAAATCGGAAGGAATGCATAGTAATGCCCTTCATGATTTTGTAATTGATAAAAGAGGCCATATATGGGCTGGCAGACCAACTGGCATCAGTTATATCCAATGGTCTACTGACTATATTCGTGATGGATATGTTCCAAAAACTTATATTACCAAAGTGAGGTCTAAGTACGATGAGGATAATAATTTGAGACTTTTGGAATTTCGATTTGCCACCCCTGGCTATGACAAGTCTGACATTCAATACTCCTACTATTTAGATGGCTATGACGAGGGGTTTGGGGATTGGTCGCAAGATGTTAAGAAGGAATATACCAATCTCGATGGTGGTAACTATACGTTTAAAGTCAAGGCAAAACTTCCGAGCGGACAGACGACAGAAATGCAAATCCATTCATTCACTGTACCTACTCCATGGTATCAAACCAAAGCATTCATTTTTAGTGCAATTTTGGTAGTATCCGCATTTATATTTTTAATGTTTAGATACAGGACTAAACGCTTAAAACTACTAAATAAGCGGCTTGAGAGAATAATAAATAATAGAACACAGGAGCTTATTGAGCAACGAGAACGAATAAAACTTGCCAATGACGAACTTATCCTAACAAATACAGAATTAGATAACTTTGTTTATAGATCATCGCACGATTTGGTGGCGCCACTTAAATCTTTGAAGGGGCTCATAAATTTAGCGATGGCCGAAGAACCTAATGAGCGGCAAAGCGAGTATCTTAAAATGATGAATTCCAGTGTGGCCAAACTGGAAGATTTTATCAAAAGCATTATGGAGTATTCCATCAATTCGAAACGAGAAGTGGCTAAAGAGGATGTCTTCCTTGATAACATTATCGAAAGCATTTGCCAGGACTTACAATATTATGATAATTCCGATCGCGTTAAGTTGATTAGAAATTATGATAGGAATTTAATCTTAAAGTCAGATGAGAGCAGGTTGAAAATTGTACTTAGTAACCTGATTACCAACTGTATTAAGTATCATAACTACAATCAGGAGTCACCAAAAATAGTTGTGAATGTAGACCTTAACTATGCTAAAGGCATTTCTGTTATAGAAATTTTAGATAATGGCATGGGGATAGCAAAAGAGCATTTAGACAAAATATTTGATATGTTTTTCAGGGCTTCTAGTGACAAAGCTGAGGGTTCTGGCCTGGGTTTGTATATAGTAAAAGATACTGTTACTAAAATTGGTGGTCAGATTGATGTTGAATCCGAAATTGGCAATGGAACCGTGTTTAAGATTACGCTTTACGATTCCTTACAACCAGTTAGTAAGCAATCCGTCTAGCAAAGATGGGAATAATACTATTTCTTTAAATCATCTAATTGCTTTGCAACATGTTCAAGTAATTCTTGTCCATCCGAATCTAGCTGTGAAGTAATTGATTTGGCTTTTAAATAGTTAAAAACTTTCTTCAGAGTGATTTCAGCCGGGTTTTCAGGCTTGTCATATTTTTCCTTTAAAGATTTGTTCAACTCTTCCTTCAATTTATTGAAGTGCGTTTGAAGCATTACATCAGACATGGATTTCATGAATGAAAAAGTTTATCTGAAAAACAATTAGTCTAAAAAATAACTTAAAGCCAGCAATACCACTTTGGTTAGATAGCTCCGAATAAGTCTACTAATTTAATAATTTTTAAGAAATACAGGATTAGGAGCACTCAACAAACATTTTGGTAACTGAACTACCCCCCTAGCCGCGTCTTTTTATCGGTCACTTTTTTAATAAGTTTTTTCAACGCATCAAAGTAAAGTGTAACAAATAACGTCATTGTCATTAACCAAATCACTACTATGTTAAAGTTGAATGTATCAAAGTACATCCCTGCAAAATGCTTTACTGGCACGTAAAATTTTGCCCTAAAATCGAAAAAATGGTCAGGTCTGTGGTCTGTATAGTAAATTGGATAGATCTTTCTTACCAACCTATTATCAATTTCAATTACCCTAAATTCAGATGTATTATTCAGTAATGCTGTTACAATGGCTTCATTTTGGTATTTGAATTTCATGTTGCTCAGTGAGTCAAGACTCTCGCCTGAAGTAGCAAAGCTAGCTACAATTGCTGCCTTTTCTTCTTCTGCTTCTACAAACTCATTGGCATACATTTTCTTTAGCTTGGTTAGAAATTCTTTTGTTGTAATGTATGTAGTCGAATCAAAGCGCTCAATAACCAGCCGGTCGAGTTTGTCAAATTTATCCGTACCAACATGTTGTAATTCGTTAATCACTTCATTGCGTACTATCTCAAGTGATTTTCTTATATCATCGGCAAAGTCGGCATTCAGCTTGTAACGCATATTTACAAAAGCATTTGAGAGTTCCGACTCGATTCTGGGAATATAATATAGCTTTTTATATTCAGCATCGGCAGCTTTTTTATCCACATCGTAAAACATCCTCTCATACGGATTATCTTTATACTGTGTCACTAAAGCTGCCTCAAAAGCCCAACGCGATGCCATCATCTCGCCTACTATCGGCACCCCATCCATGGTACTTACTGCTGGGTTAAATTTATCGAAATTGATAACTACCCCACTTAGTAAGAGCTGTGGAATTAATAGCAATGGAATGAGTATATAAATTGTTACCGCTGAGTTGAATGAAGCTGAAATATTTAAACCTAACAAATTCGAAAAACATGAACAGCTGAATAGAATCATCCAAAACGAAAGGCCCATATCCTTTAAGCCTAATATGAAGTTACCTATCACCACAAAAGAGCCAGTTTGAATAGCCGACAATGTAAATAAGATTAGAATCTTAGAAAGCAAATAACTTCCTTTGCTTAGGTTAAGAAAACGTTCACGTTTCAAAATTTTCCTGTCACGAAAAATCTCCTCTGCACTCACAGTAAGCCCCATAAAAAGAGCTACGATTATGCTCATAAAGAAGTATACAGGGATATTATCATTTTCATAAAACGAATAGTGTGGGTTTGTACGATCTATAGTAGCATAATACCGCACTAAAAATGTCATAAAAATGGCGAGAATAGGTGCCTGAACAAGGTTAATTATCAAGTATTGCTTATCACTCAGTTTAGATAATAAATCTCTGATAGAGAACACCTTGAGCTGCTTGAAGAAATTGGGGATTTTCTGGGATACTTTAATCCGTTCTTTCGTATGCTCAATCTTTTTAGGCTTGTTATTCTCCCTGAAGTATTGGTACCATTGGCCGGGGGATATCTTCCTGGTATTAGTTAATCGGCCATACTCATTAACCACTTTGGTTTCGATGATACTAAATATCTGCTCAGGATTTATGTTGCCACACTCAGGGCAAGCATTTTGTTTTCTGTTGGCAGCATTTACAATATCTTTGAAATAGGTGATGGCCTCTACAGGATTGCCATAATAGATTTGGAAACCACCCGCATCTAAAATCAGCAGATCGTCAAACATTTTGAAAATATCAGATGATGGCTGGTGTATTACCACAAATACCAGCTTACCCCTTAATGATAACTCCTTCAATAGATCCATAATATTTTCCGAATCTTGAGAGGACAATCCAGAAGTGGGTTCATCAACATATAAAACGCTCGGCTCTCTAAGCAACTCAAGGCCTATGTTTACTCGTTTCCGCTGTCCGCCACTAATTGTTTTATCTAAAGGCGATCCAACTCTTAAATGCTTTATTTCGTGTAATCCGAGGTTTAACAATACCTTATCTACTAACTCCTCAGTTTCTTCCTCAGAATACTGACTAAAACACAACCTGGCCGCGTAATAGAGATTTTGGGCCACTGAAAGTTCTTCCATCAGTAGGTCGTCTTGCGGAATGTAGCCTATCACACCTTCTACTAGTTCAGGTGTATCATGAATATTTATATTGTTGATTAGTACTCTACCGCCAGATGGCTTTTCATTACCATTAATTACGTTTAGCAAAGTAGATTTTCCTGAACCACTGGCTCCCATTATGCCAATGAGCTTGCCTCCATCTACATTAAAATTCACATTTTGTAAACCGGCTCTGCCACTTTTAAAATGATAGAATAAATGCTCAGCGCTGAAGGTAATTTTAATTTTATGCCTTGAGTGGAGAAACCTGCTAACTACATCGCTGTAATAAATGGTATCGATCTTATCGCCCCTGATTGTACTACCTGTCGGGAAAATTTCAATTTTCCTACTCTTTAACGCAATACCATTTAAATATAAGGTGCTGATTCCCAAATACTTAATAAAGTATGTTTCAATATCAGCTAATCTAAATATTGATATAAGACCCGTTAAATTTTTCGATACTATCCTTGGGCCTTTGGTCTGGTAGTCGCCTGATCCCTCATCGATAATTAATATATCTTTTGAAGATAGTTCATCTAGATCCTCACCCGTAACAAAGGTCTTTAGTGCACCAATATTTTTGCGGGTAATTTTAAGTGCCTCTCCTATGTAAAAGATTAAATTTTCCTGTCGCTCAGAAATCTCATGATCAGCATAAACAAGTTCTATAATTTTTGCCACTAACACAACTTTTTGCTGCGCTGTAAGTGCCAGGTTTACTTGTTTGGCAATAGCCATAATTTTCGACCAGTCTTCTACAAAGGCAAGGGTATCATCATCTAAATCATCTAAACCATCATTTTCTTTAATATTCTCGCGGCAGCGATTATCAAAAAGCTGTAAGTAATATGGTATTGCATCCTGATTAAGATGAACTGAAAGAAATTCCTTAATATTTGCTCGCTCATCTTCCGTTACCCGTTCTTTTGCTACTATGGCAAATAACTGGATAATGGCCTTCAGTAGTTCTTCACTCATTTATAGTCAGTTATCTTCAGTTTTTTAAAGACAAGGCCAAATAATAAAAGGTTGTCCATTGATACAATTAAACTAGTGGTTAATTTACTAATAATTGCGATCAGTAAAGTGATTATTTGACCGAAACAGCAAATCACTAGACTGAAGTAGCTTATTTTTTAAATCTTGAGGCATAGTATGATTGCGATAGAGAAAGTTCTTGACTAACTCATACGCTTCTTCAGAATTATGTCCTTGAAAAATGGCATCCAGCCACCTTTTAGGAAAAAAGATATCACCAGTACGTTTTATTTCTTCAAGCAAGGTCAAACTAGCTTCTAAGTGGCTTATGGACTGTTTCTGAAGTAAAGGATGATTAAATAATCGTAATGCATCAAGTACCCATTCTTCACTCTCACGATTTTCAGGTTTCTTAAGGCTGTTAAAAAACTTCTGCCGTTCTTCGGGGCTTCGTGTAATTGATTTCCTCACAAATTTAAAGCGAGCCAACTCATCAGGATTACTTATTTGCGTTTGATGATGATTTAAAATCGAGTCTGCTTTCTGTTCATTTCTTATTGAAAGTTGATACGCCAGTTGTGTTCTATCAAATTCGCTTAAATTATAGTTTTCAAGCTCCATGTTGCCACTCCAAATGCCGAATAAAACATGCCAGGCCGGTTCAGATTCAAATACTTTAGTTAGTGCGGAAAACATAGTGCTACGTGCCCCTGCCTCTTCCCTGTTTATTATTCCATTAATTAACACACCTTCTAAACTTGGAGAAACATTCTTTCTTTGAACATCCGAAAGAAACTGCCAGTAAAGAATTTCAATACGTTGGCACAGGTAATTTAATATGATCTGTTCTTTTTCTTTCGATAGATTACGGATCATTGATTTCAATAGCTCTATTTTGTCGATATCCCCTCTGATAGCTCCCTCAAAGAAGTTTAACCAAATAGAGCTTCTCCTTATTGGGTCAGAGATTGAATCAACGCTGTTCAGGTAATGATAAGCACTAACTGAATCCATTTTAAAATACCCATAACCTAATCCGCTGCTATTTGGTAGCAAAAAAGAAATGTTTCCTGTCTTTTTCGATAAAAGATGCTTATCAAAATAAATAGAATGTGTGATAGAATCATTAACCAAAACATCTAGAGACTGATGCCAGAATTTTCGGGTATCACCATGATGAAAAAAGATGAGTTCTTGTTCCCGTATCTTGTAATCAATAACAGGCATACCTTCTCTTTCTACCCACTCTTTGTTCCATTGTTTAAGGTCTTTGTTAGTTTGTTCAGATAGAATGGAAATGAGGTCATTCCATGTTGCATTGTTAAAAGAATAATCCTTCAAATAGGTTTGAATGCCTTTTTGGAATGCTTCTTGCCCCATAATTCGCTCTAACTTATACATTACAATTGGTGCCTTTTGGTAAATAATATTACCATACAATGATCCCGCATTCTTTAAATTATTTAACTCCTGGCTGATAGGATGCGTACCCATTGAACGGTCTACTTCATAGGCTTTCGGATAATGCGATAAAACAAACTGTAGTTCATGGTTAATGTCTGGAAAAGATGGTGCAATAATTTTAGCTGCCATAAAATTCGCAAACACTTCTTTTAACCAGACATCATCGAACCATTTCATGGTAACCAAATTGCCAAACCACATGTGAGCCACTTCATGAGCAATTAATCTTGCCCTATTAAGTTTTTGTACATCTGAAGCATTCTCATCTAAAAAAAGTGAAGATGCTTTATAGAAAATAGCACCTGGGTGCTCCATTCCATTGTATTGAAAAGCAGGAAGCAATACGTAATCTAATTTTTTGAAAGCATAATCAATATCCGTGTACTTCTCCAACCATTGCTGAGATTTGAAATGCCAGTCAAATATGGCTTCGAGATTATTTACTACTTTCAGTGAATCTGTTTCTCTATGATAGAGCCTGGTTTCCTGGCCGTTTAAACTAACCGTCTCCACCTTAAATTCGCCAGCTGCAAAGGCAAATAAGTAAGAACTTATGGGTAATGTCTGTTCAAATTTATAGAGCAATTTATTGTTTACCTGCTTTTCTACTACTGTACGTGAATTGGCCACAGCCTTCCAATGAGACGGAATGATAAGTTCAAGGGAATATTTTGCCTTTAAATCCGGTTGATCAAAAAGGGGAAAGCAAGTAGCTGCCCTGTCAGGTACAAATAAGGTGTATAAATAATTATCTTTTCTGTTTAACGATAAATCACCGGCAGTAAATTCAATGAAAAGCTCATTATGTTCAGACACGTGCCTTTTGTCAATTACAATATGTTCATCAACAAATTCAAAAGGTATTTCCGCTCCGTTAATCTTTACAGCAAGTACATGCTGTTCTTCTGAATTAAAGTCTAAAATTAAATTTTCAGACTGTAAATCCGCTTCAAATTTTATGGATGCCTCACCAGAAATAGCTGAATCCTTTACAGTGGGTATATCTAACTTTAGATGATATTCTAAGTTGGATATCTGTCTTTTACGCAATGCTGCCAGCTCTATTGAGATACCCGCATCTAATAAATGACCTTCCTCGTCACATGATGTGAATATCAAGAAACAAATAAGGCAAAAAGCAATCCCGCATCTTATCATCTCATAAACTTAATGAGATTGATGCAATTTTATAACATCCGTAAAGTAGACATACCGCCATCTACACCTATTACCTGTCCTGTTATCCAGCCTGACTTATCACTAAGTAAAAACTCAGCCAGATTAGCAATATCTGCAGCTTCTCCAACTCTTTTTAGTGGATGGCGTTCACCTGATTTTTCTTTTTTCTCATCAGAAGATAAGATTTTTGCGGCCAAAGGCGTATCAGTTACCGAAGGCGCAACAATATTCACTCGAACTGTTGGTGCTAACTCTGCAGCCAAAGACTTTCCAAAGCCTTCAATAGCCCCCTTTGCTGCTGCCACAGAGGTATGGAATGGCATGCCTTGCGCTACAGCAACAGTACTAAATAACACGATTGATGCGTTAGAAGATTTTTTTAATTTATTTAAGTTGGCCTGAATAGACTTAACTGCGCCTAATAGATTGATATTCATATCCTCCTGAAAATCATCAATAGAAAGTCTATTAAAAGGTTTAAGATTTATTGAACCAGGGCAATAAACCAAACCATCCAGCTCTTCTCCATCGTATTCAAATGCCTCTTTAGTAACATCCGCACTTATATGACGGATGTCTCCGGCAAGTTCTTCACTCTTTTCTCTGCTTACTACGGTTACGTTGTGTGATTTTGATAACGTATTTGCCAAACTCAGCCCAATACCTTTAGTACCTCCTATAATTAAATAATTGTTCATGCAATCTTAACCAATGAGTCATGCATTTGTTCACAATGGTATTTGTTAAAATATCCTAATAATTAACCATTCATTAAGTTTTGTAATAATTTTTGCAGAGTTGTTACTAACATTAACAAACTATTAACCCAAACGAATAAAACAATGAAAAAATTAACTCTTTTTGCTATAGGTCTTTTAGTGGCAGGCTTTGCTACTGCACAAACAGCTGATGAAATTGTAGATGGCTATTTCGAAGCTACAGGTGGTTATGATGCATGGGACAACATACAAAACCTGAGAATAACAGCTAAAGTAAATCAAGGTGGACTTGAGATTCCATTAGTAGTGGTGAATATGAAAGATGGAAGACAGTTTACTAAGTTTACTGTTCAAGGTAACGACTTCATGCAAGGTGTTTTCGATGGTGAAACTCTTTGGAGCACTAATTTCCAGTCTACAAAAGCTGAAAAAGCTGATGCAGAATCTACAGCCAATCAAAAGTTAGAAGCCAACGATTTTCCTAGTGATTTGTTTAACTACAAGGATAAAGGCTATACGCTTGAATTGGAGGGCGAAGAAACCATTGAAGGAACTGAGGCACACAAATTAAAACTTACCAAAGAGCCAATTACAGTAGATGGCGAAGAGGTAGAAGATGTGGTATACTTCTTCTTTGACAAGGAAAGTAACGTATTATTAGCTCAGGAAGAGTCTATTGTGCAAGGCCCGCAAAAAGGTGCCATTGCACAAACAGTTTTCAGTGATTATGATGAGGTAGAAGGCGTATATTTCCCATTTTCAATCACTCAGGGCATCAAAGGTGTGGGTATGCAACCATTAATCATTGATAGCATTGAAGCGAACGTAGAAATTGATGAAACAATGTTTGCGTTTCCAGAAGAAGCTGGCGAATAAGCTATAATTTCAAAGGCTACCTATTCAGGTAGCCTATTTTATTAACTATGATTAAGAAAATGAAGAAAATATTATTTGCAGCATCTGCTATGTTATTATCAGGCTGGTGCTTAGCACAAGAAGAAGAAATAGTTCTAAACGGTAAAGAATTGTTTGGCGACTTACAGGCAAGGCAAATTGGCCCTGCCATTATGAGCGGTCGAATAACTGATTTAGAAACTCACCCAACGAATGATCGAATTATCATTGCAGGAACTGCAGGTGGTGGTGTATGGAAAAGCTCGAATGGTGGTTCATCATTCACCTCCATTTTTGATGAACACCCACAATCTATTGGTGCCGTAGCGATCGACCCTTCTGATCCTGATAAAACTATTTGGGTTGGAACCGGTGAGGTTTGGACTCGAAACAGTGTGTCTGTTGGAGATGGATTGTTTAAATCTACAGACGGTGGCGTAAACTGGGAAGAGATCAAAGGTTTTGAAAAGTCTGAGCGAATCAGTGGAATTGAGATCAACCCAAATAACTCCAATGAAGTATATGTTGGTGTATTAGGCGCTCTTTATTCCGACAGCGAAGTAAGAGGTGTATACAAAACTATTGATGGCGGTAAGACATGGAATAAAGTATTATACACAGATCAGAAGACAGGTTGCAGCGACATTATCATGGATCCGAATGATCCTAATACATTGTATGCTGCCATGTGGGAGTTTAGAAGAACTGCCTGGTCGTTTAATTCAGGTGGCGAAAATAGTGCGCTGTACAAATCAACGGATGGCGGTAAAACATGGAATAAAATTCATAATGGTTTTCCTAAAGGCAAATTAGGAAGATTTGCCATTGCCATTGCGCCATCCAATTCCAACAGGTTGTACGCAGTTGTTGAATCAGAAAAAGATGAAGAGAAAGGCCTTTACAGATCTGATGATGCCGGTAAATCATGGAAACATTTAAATAAAGACTTTGGCCTCGTTGTTAGACCATTCTATTTCTCAAGAATTACAGTAGATCCTAAAAACCCTGATATCGTTGTAAAAGGTGGCTTATTTGGATCTATCAGTAGAGATGGTGGTAATACCTTCAGAAACTTAGGCAATATGCACCCAGATATCCATGATGTTGTATTCGATATCAATAACTCAGACCGAATGTATGTAGCAACAGACGGTGGTGTTTACCGGTCTTGGGATGGTGGATCTACCATGGAAATTGTGGCTAATTTGCCCGTTTCTCAATTCTATCATATCAGTATTGACGATAAGGAGCCTTATAATATTTATGGGGGCCTTCAAGACAATGGTTCATGGTATGGCCCTTCAAGGTCTCCAGGCGGCATTGAAGCCAGAGATTGGAATGTAGTAGGTATTGGAGATGGTTTCAGAGTATTAAAACATCCAACAAAAGATTTTATATATACTGAAATGCAAGGAGCACAAAATGTGTGGCGTATTGATTTAAAAAATGCGAGAACCAAAACAATTCAGCCATTACCGGTAAAAGGTGATCCTAAATTAAGATTCAATTGGAATGCTCCAATGGCGGTAAGTAAACATCAGCCAGATCGTTTTTACATGGGTAGTCAGTTTCTTCATAAATCGGAAGATATGGGTAATACCTGGACTAAAATATCCCCTGACCTAACTACTAACGATCCAAAGAAACAAAATCAGGAAGAGTCTGGCGGATTATCAAAAGATAATTCTGGTGCTGAAAATCACACCACTATTTTCACAATTGCAGAATCTCCAATTGATGAAAAAATTATTTGGGTTGGTACAGACGATGGAAATGTTCAGGTTACTAAAGATGGTGGCAAAACATGGACAAACACTGTTAAGAATATAAGTGGTCTGCCAGCCAATACGTGGGTCTATCACATTGAAGCCAGTGTGCATGATAAAGGAACGGCTTATGCCGTATTTGACGGTCATCAAAGTGGTGACATGAATACATACGTATATAAAACCTCTGACTATGGAGCTACATGGAAGTCAATTGTTACCGATGAAATCGAAGGATTTGCAAGAAACATTCAGGAAGACTTTGTGCAGCCTGATCTTCTATACTTAGGTACAGAGTTTGGCCTGTTTATCACCATTGACGGTGGAAAACACTGGAATAAATTCACTAATAACATGCCGGCTACTGCAGTGCATTTCATAGAATTAAGTGCAAAAACCAATGACCTGGTTTTAGGGACACACGGCAGAGGGATTATCATTATCGATGATATCAGCCCGTTGAGACAAATTAATCAATTGGTGCTTAAAGAAGATGTTCATTTCTTTGAAAGTCAACCGTCTGTAATTGTGGAAGAAAGCAGTTTTGGCGGCACCGCCACTGAAAGAGAGTTCGTTGGACCTAATCCTAACAGGGATGTTAAAATCATCTATTATTTAAAGAAACGGCATACGTTTGGTAAGATGAGTATGGATGTATACGATATGGAAGGCAATCACATGATTGATCTTTCCCCTGGAAAATCGAAAGGTATAAATGTTGTAACTTGGAACAATCGTATTAAGCAACCAAAATTAGCCAAAGGCAAAGGGTTAAGCTTTGGTGGTTTTACTGCACCAAGAGTACAAGCCGGAAAATACAAAGTGGTAATGACTAAAGGAAAAGATACCTATGAGACTGAAATAGAGTTGATTAACGACCCTAACTCTCCTTTAACTACTGAGGATAGAATGGCTCTTCACAGAACTACTATGGAATTGTACGAGATGTCTGAGCAATTGGCTT
>NZ_JAVJUY010000344.1:0-3104 GCF_040220315.1 Fulvivirga sp. | reverse complement strand
GCTGTAAGCCTTGATGACAAAAGAATAGGTACTATCAACCACACTACAAAAACAAAAGTACCGGCATTGTCTGATTTCAGTGTGCCAGTGGATGCTACTTTCAATATTTCAGATGGTTTGTTAAATAACCTTTTTAGTATGCTGGGAGGTAAGAAGATGAAAGCTCGTTACAAAGGTTTTATCAAATTGACTGTAAAAGGCGTACCCATTCGTGTTCCAGTTGATTATGAGGAAGAAATCAGACTGCGCTAATTAGTAAATCAGGTAAAATTCTACGCGTCTGTTTCTAGCACGCCCCTCATCGGTTTCATTGCTTTTTAACGGACTGGTTTCACCCATAAAGTTAACCGCAATCAAATTTTTGGGCACTCCCAATTCAATTAACATCTGTGCTACTGACTCTGATCTCCTGTGAGAAAGAGATTCATTATATTCATGCGAACCATGACTGTCGGTATGACCTATTAATTCTATTCTCGCCTTTTTGGTATCTTTCCATTGATTGTAGACTCGCACTATATTACTGGCAGCCAAAGGTGTTAAATGATGTTTATCAAAATCAAATTCTATCTGACCAATTCTGTGCCTCTTAGAAATATGTACATCTGGTAATTTTATTTCATCCAATTTATCAGCAGCTAATTTTGCCAGCTTATCTGCTTGCCTTTTCTCTTTAAAATGATCATCCAGGTTTGCGATAATTTCACCTGAACTTTGGAACGATCCTGCATCCAGAAAAACCCCTGAATCTAAAATGCCATCCCCAACATCTGCAATTGCCATTTTAATATGATAGACCTTATTTGGAATTACTCTCGCACTTGCTTCGAGTACAGTTGTAAAGCCATCGAACTGTGTATCGTACTTAGGAGGTACCTCTTCCTTTAAATAATTTAAATTGGTAACTACTTCTCTATTTCTAACATCCCAAATAAAGGGATCGGTAGTATTGATATAAGCATTATCAATATAATACTGGCTATTCAACTCATTATTTACTGTGTTAACAGTAATGGGTGTTTTGCCATCAGGTAAGCGAGCTATATTCTCTTTTTTTACATTTTCACCCGAAATAAAAAACCCAAAAACATCATTGAATTTAGATCCAACATATTCGAGATACTCTTCGGAAGCAAAAACAAATCGGAATGAGAGGTTTTCCGAAACGGTTACAAAATCGAACTCCAGAACAGCGGCATCCCATGTTTTACCTCGCGCAATTTCTTCTAATTCTTCATCACCAAAAGCAGAGCTCGCCCAACCAGTTCTAGGCGATTTATTAGGACCGAGGGCGTAATAAGCATTCCCTGAAGTAAGTAAAATACCTTTGCTTATTCCTAGCTGATTCGTTTGATCCAAATAAGTGCTTATTGCATGCTTTTCTCCTGTAAATTTTACATTTCCCACTTTAACCCCTGGCCCAAGCAATACTTTTTCAACGAGATACTCTGCTGTAAAACTAGTATCAACAACTGCTTGTCCATTGGCAATACAATGGATTAGAAGTAAGCTTAGAATACAATATATTTTTAAAGAGTTGACCAAGTGATTGTCTAATTAGCATCAATATAACATAATTAACGGCCAATTAGGTTCTTCAGCTGCCTTTTGGAGAATACTATAGATTATTTCAAAGTGAGGTACTCCAATATTTTAATAACTTCGACTTCATCATGTGCAACAGCCATTGCTTGCGCATCCACTTCCTTTAAGGCATGCGTGAAGTCTTCAGGATGGATAACAATATAGGACTTGCCCATTGAGGCAGCGTAGCCAGCATCAAAAGCAGCATTCCATTGTCTGTATTTTTCTCCGAATTTAATAATTACAATATCGGCAGATTCAATCCCGTTTTTAATTCGTATGCTGTTGATTTTTGCTGCCTTATGATCCTTCCAGAAGTTTTTATCCTCAGGCCCTGTGGCATCTACACCTATATTATCACTT
Source organism: Fulvivirga sp. (assembly GCF_040220315.1). GTDB lineage: Bacteria > Bacteroidota > Bacteroidia > Cytophagales > Cyclobacteriaceae > Fulvivirga. The sequence goes on along the minus strand of NZ_JAVJUY010000344.1, from coordinate 1,157 downwards.
GCATCATGATCGGTAACAGGTCCAGTAAATGAAATGGGTAAATTCTTACTTTCAGCGGCCTTAATTATATCTTCTCTCCAATTAGAATGAATCTCTCCCGATAAATACACTTCATAATCCGTCATCTGATTGCTAGTTTTTTTAATGTTCGAATAAAATTCTCTTTTATAACATGCTCTCGCTCATGATGGTTTGATTTTACTACCCATTCTCCATTTACAATGGTTCCTAAGTTCCATGAAGTATCAGAAGAATATATGATTGTAGACAACCATGACTCTTTATCAGAGGTGGCTAAAAGCGGAACATTGCAATCATATACCATTGCATCAAAATGCTGACCCTCCTTAAAATAGTTTTCATTACTATTCCCCATAGCTGCTCTACCAGAAATAAGAGCTTGGTCAAAACCATAATGGCCACTGTCATTTTGATTTTGAGATACAAATGTATTCCTTTTATGAGTAGTTAGTCTTTGCCCGTAATCCAGAAGTCTCAACTCCTCACATGGGTTTAAACCTACATGACTATCAGTGCCTATAGACCATTTGCCACCTAGTTCCTGAAATCTTCTTAAAGGGAAAATGCCATCTCCTAAATTACCTTCAGTGCTTGGACATAACACTACACGCGCACCAGAACTTGCAATGGATTGCACCTCTTGATCAGTTAAATGAGTAGCATGAACTAAGTGATAATTAGCACTCATTTCTACATTATCAGCTAACCATTCAACAGGCCTTTTTCCTTGAAAAGTGATAGAGTCTTCAATTTCTTTGAGCTGTTCAGCAATATGAATGTGAAATGGTCCGCGTAAATCTTTATTACTGAGTACGGCTTTAATATCTGAACAATCAACAGCTCTTAAAGAATGAATTCCATAACCTAAATTCGCTCCATTGTAAACTTTACAGGCTTTCGCTGATGATTCGAGCAATGCATAATAATCATCAATAGTTTTAGAAATAAACCTCCGCTGCCTGTCTTGAGGTGCTTGCCCAAATCCCCCTTTTTGATAGAACATGGGAAGGAGTGTAATCTTTATTCCAGCTTCTTTAGCCGCAGCAATAAGTCTTTCACCATGCTCGGCCAGATTATTATAAGGTTTGCCACTTACATCATGGTGCAGATAATGAAATTCGGCTACCTGAGTATAA
>NZ_JAVJUY010000343.1:0-2959 GCF_040220315.1 Fulvivirga sp. | reverse complement strand
GTCATGTGGTGATCTCACGATGGAAAAAGGAGTTTCTTGAAAAGATGTCGATTGTCTTTTCTTCCGGATCAGCTCAGCAGGAAGAGCCATCAGTAGATACAGAGAAGTTGTATGCTCAGATCGGTCAACTGAAAGTTGAGAATGATTTTCTAAAAAAAAGCTTGAAGAAAACCGGCCTATGAAAGAGCGTGTCAAGCTTGTTTCCGGGCGCATGATAAAGCTATCTGTTCGGAAGCAATGTGAATTACTAAACATTAACCGCAGCAGGATCTATTACAGGCCACTGGGAGAAAAACCAGAGAATCTGAAGATCATGAGGATCATGGATGAACATGCAGGCAAACATCAGGCAGAGGGTGTCATGTCTATGCATTATATGCTTAAGGGCAAAGGCTACAACGTCAATCCAAAAAGAATACGAAGGCTTCTGCGTAAAATGGGGATTATGGCCATTTATCCACGTAAGATGCTCAGCATTCTGGGACATGCAGATTATGTAAAGCCTTACCTGCTTCGAAGCCTGGACATCAACAGAGCCAATCAAGCCTGGTGCATAGATATCACCTACATACCCATGGCTAAAGGATTTATGTACTGTACAGCCATTATGGATATCTACAGCCGTAAGATTGTTGGCTGGGGTGTCTCCAATACACTGGAAGCAAAATGGTGTATCAATGTCCTGCAAGAGGCTATCCTTACCTACGGTAAGCCAGAGATCATCAACTCCGACCAGGGTTCACAGTTTACCTCAGCACTATGGACTTCAACATTAGAAGAGCTTGAAATAAAGATCTCAATGGATGGCAAAGGACGAGCTATAGACAACAGATGGATTGAACGGTTCTGGAGGACATTGAAGCACAAGCACATCTACCTGAATCCTGCCGAAGACGGAATTGAGCTCTACAAGAATATCGAATACTATATTGATTACTACAATGATGTGAAGGTTCATCATACCATCAAGGAAACTCCTTCTAAACGTTACATGAGTTCTTTAGAAAATGCAGCCTGATCAATATCAAAATATTAACTTAGCAAAACTCTCCTTTGGTCTGAATAATGGGGAGTATTACAGTTACCAAGAAAATACTTGAAGCTCATACCTCATATAAACTACATCCAAGTCTTTACTCCGTCGCGAGAATGAAATTCCTAATAAAATTCATTGATTTACTAAAATCATCGCACTCAATGAACTTTTGGCGCATCTTCAAAACCGAGTCCTGGTATTTCTTGGATGATGTTAATACACAAATCTTCCTTTTGACATCATTCAAACTGATTGTTGCAATATTACCAATAATACCAAGGTTATGATATTTCACACGTGCAGCATTTCCTCTTTGATCAAGGTTTGGATTTAATGGATATACTAACATGGGAACTCCACATAAAATACTTTCTGAGATTGATTGCATACCACCATGATTTATCATTATCATTGAATTCTTAAGGACATAGAGTTGTGGTACTTCTTTTTGTATCATAACATTCTTTGGTAGATTCAAATCCGCTTCTACCTCTAAGTCGTGGCCAATAGATATTAAGATATTATAATTTTCATTTAATACTCCAAAATGAATAAGAGTATTTATTGCCTTAGTTCTTAATCTTCTAAATTTGACGTCATAAGTGCCAAAAGAACAAAAAATTATTCTTTGTTTAGCCAAAAATGAGTGAAGTTCATCATTTACTGATTCGTCTCTTATAAGGTCTACCGTAGGTCCTGCATAATGCTGATTATATTCAGCTTTAATATGAGGGTAATCAAAAGATTTTGTTGATAGAATGATTTCTGGAATATTATTAATGCCAAACCCGGATAACCTTTCTTTATTGATAGATACTCTATCTAATAAATCATATCTATTCAAGTACTCAAGAGGCAAATCCTCCCAACTAAAGCCACTATTATTTAATTTCGACAGGGTTTTTTGTATTCTTTTCTTAAAGATCATAAGTACCCATATTGTACTGCAATAAGCCCTACTTAGAATGCTATGTTCGATTGGAAGAAATGATGAACTAAAGGGTGGTGTATTTTTGTTCCTATTTTGATTGACCTTAGTTGAAAGGATTACAAACTTTTGATTTCTCCGAATTAATTCCGGGAAAAACCCAATTTTTGAAGTGTCGAGAAAGAATAGTTTAGGCTTCAGGTGAGCCAAAATTTGATCAAAATATCCTCCATTTAGAAAATTCCGTTTGTATCTTGACAAATCTACATTTTCAATATATGATTCACTTTCAATTTTTGTCGGACGGCTATCACCATAGAGACAAAAATTTCTAACACTATAAGGATAATATTCAAATCCATTTGTTTCAACTAATGCTTTCATGTTAAAACCTCCAGCATAAATAACATTGTATCCTTCCTCCTGTAGATTATGAGCTACTTTGAAGGTTGCATTATAATGGCTTTTAGTGTTCAATAAATAAAAAACGCAGTTCCCATTATTCCCAATCATGATTGCAGATTATATGACCAATCCAATTTTATCCTACCAGTATTGTACCTCCCCACTTTTTAAGGTAAAAGGTCTTTGTACCAATTCTGATCCTTTGGTTCCCTTTGTAACGAAAATCCCTTTTTCAGGTACACCTTCGAAGTTCAGAACTTTTTCATGAGTAACAGTCTCAGAAGCCAGATATTCCCATTTGTTCCTCCATAAATATAGATCAATTTGACTTCCAGGCCTTGTAATATCATTTCTACCTGCGAATAATTTTACACCCTTTAAATCTATTCTCGATGAATCCTTCGTATCAAAAAATAATAGATTATTTTCTTCATCCAAAATAAAAGGATTGGTTGCCGGAATAAATTCCAATCCATCATAATACATAGGAAAGTAGAGTAACTCCTTAGTGACACCTTTAAAAATCAAATGATCATTTTTGAAAAAGCCTTCATATACTGCGCTAAATTTGCCATTATTATAAGTACAGA
>NZ_JAVJUY010000342.1:0-11920 GCF_040220315.1 Fulvivirga sp. | reverse complement strand
CAACAAAACAAAACAAAACAACCACACACAAGCAAACCTGAATAAGATCTTACAAAACAAAGTCTACCAACAAAGGGGTCAGTAGCAATTTTAAAAGCTAGTGCAGCGAATGGCTCGTCTGTATCAGGCTTTCTTGTTATTTTTTCTTCAGTGTCTGGATTAGTACCAACAATGTTATCCCTATCTAAAGGAGATGGCAGTAATTCCATCACATAGTTAAGCATTGTCTGAACACCTTTATTCTTAAATGCAGAACCACATAACATAGGCACAAATGCCAAGTCAATAGTAGCGGCTCTTAATGCAGCAACAATTTCATCTCTGGTTATAGAATCTGGATCGTCAAAAAACTTCTCCATCAAGTGCTCATCGTACTCAGCAACCGCCTCTACCAAATACTCTCTGTACTCCTGTACCTCGTCCAACATATCCGCAGGAATTTCTACTTCGTCAAAAGTCATTCCCATATCATCCTCATTCCAAACCATGGCCTTGTTTTCAACCAAGTCTACCACTCCTTTGAAATTATCTTCCGCACCGATAGGTAATTGTAGAGGTACTGCTTTAGTACCTAACATTTCTTTTACTTGCTTACATACGTTTAAGAAGTCAGCGCCAGATCTGTCCATTTTATTAACAAATCCGATTCGAGCTACTTTGTAATTATCAGCGAGTCTCCAGTTAGTTTCAGATTGAGGCTCAACACCATCAACAGCTGAAAATAAGAAAACCAGGCCATCCAATACACGTAATGATCTGTTTACCTCAACTGTAAAATCAACGTGTCCTGGAGTATCTATAATGTTAATATGATATTGATCACCTTTATATGGCCAGAATACTGTTGTAGCAGCTGAAGTAATAGTAATACCTCTTTCCTGCTCTTGTTCCATCCAGTCCATGGTAGCAGCGCCATCATGAACTTCACCAATCTTATGACTAACTCCTGTATAATAAAGTATACGTTCTGTAGTCGTAGTTTTACCCGCATCAATATGCGCAGCGATACCAATGTTACGAGTAAACCTTAAATCTCTCTTTGCCATTTATCTTATATTAAAATCTAAAATGAGAAAATGCTTTGTTTGCTTCTGCCATTCTGTGCGTATCATCCTTTTTCTTGATAGCCGCACCTTCACCTTTAGAAGCTGAAATAATTTCACCTGCAAGCCTGTCAACCATTGTCTTCTCTCCTCTTAATCTTGCATATCTGATCATCCACTTAATACCTAGTGAAATCTTTCTATCTGGGCGCACTTCCATTGGTACTTGAAAAGTAGCTCCACCTACTCTTCTACTTTTCACCTCAACAGAAGGCATAATGTTGTTTAACGCTTTCTTCCAGGTTTCAAGACCATTCTCACCTGTTTTGCTTTCTACTTTTGCAACTGCATCGTAGAATATGCTGTAGGCAATACTCTTCTTCCCGTCTACCATTAGGTAGTTCACGAACTTCGTTACCAAAGTATCTCCGAACTTTGGATCAGGAAGAATATATCTCTTTTTTGGTTTAGCTTTTCTCATTCTCTATTTATGATTTATTTTTTTGGGCGTTTAGCTCCATATTTTGATCTTCTCTGCGTTCTACCATTTACACCAGCTGTGTCTAATGCACCTCTAATAATATGGTATCTCACACCGGGTAAATCTTTTACTCTACCTCCTCTTATAAGTACAATAGAGTGTTCTTGTAAATTGTGACCTTCTCCTGGAATGTAAGCGTTAACCTCTTTTCCATTTGTAAGCCTTACCCTGGCAACTTTTCTCATTGCAGAGTTAGGTTTTTTTGGTGTGGTGGTATAAACTCTGGTGCACACTCCTCTTCGCTGAGGGCAAGAGTCAAGAGCGGGTGATTTTGACTTTGACATCAATTTGGTTCTACCCTTTCTTACCAGTTGTTGAATAGTAGGCATTTATTAAATATTTTACTTTATTTTTTTTCGTTTCTAAAATTCGGACTGCAAAGGTACTAAAGCAGTGATATTTATCAAATACTTTAGCATAAATATATTTAACAAGAAAATGGTATGTGATTATTCTCCACATACCATCTCTCCAATATTTTATAGATATCTTAAGCTTCCCCTACTGTTCCCCCAAAATTGATAGGAAACTTTGGTGCCTCTTCCGTTTTCTTAATTTCGCCAAAATTATCTTCATACTTCTGTATGTTCTCCTTCAGCGCTAACATTAAACGTTTGGCATGCTCAGGCGTAACTACAATTCTTGACTTTACTTTAGCCTTAGGCACACCAGGCATAAGCCTGATGAAGTCGATAACAAACTCGCTATTTGAGTGAGCAATCATTGCCAAGTTTGCATATACACCTTCTGCAACTTCTTCAGATAATTCAATATTTATCTGATTAGGGTTTGCTTTTTTATCCTTTTCTTCCGCCATAATTACTTATCAGCTTGAAGTTCCTTTTCGCTGTTAGCTTCCTCGTTAGCCGCTACTAGGTTATCGTACTCTTCAGGTGATGTAACTAGTACATCTTTGAATTTTCGCTGACCTGTACCTGCGGGGATTAAATGTCCAACAATTACATTTTCTTTCAATCCTAGAAGACCGTCAGCTTTACCTCTAATAGCTGCTTCACTTAAAACCTTAGTAGTTTCCTGGAACGAAGCCGCAGATAAGAAACTTTCAGTTTTCAATGATGCCTGAGTAATACCTTGCAATACAGGTTTTGAAACTGCTGATAATGCATCACGCACTTCCACTAATTTCAAATCTTTTCTTTTAAGAGTAGAGTTTTCGTCTCTTAGCTCTCTTGGAGAAATGATCTGGCCTGGCTTGAAGTGTTCAGAGTCTCCAGCATCAGTTACAACTTTCTTATCTAGTACTCTATCATTCTCTTCGGCAAATACAAATTTATCTACACTCTCATTCGTTAAGAATGTTGTATCTCCCGGATCAAGGATCATTACCTTCTGCATCATTTGGCTAACAATCGCTTCAATGTGCTTATCATTGATCTTCACACCTTGCAATCTGTAAACCTCCTGAATTTCATTTACTAAGTATTCCTGAACTGCAGTTGGTCCTTTAATGGCCAAAATATCTGCTGGTGTAATGGCTCCATCTGAAAGTGGATAACCAGCTTTCACAAAGTCATTATCCTGAACAAGAATGTGTTTAGAAAGTGATACTAGGTATCTCTTCTTAATTCCATCCTTAGATTCGATAAAGATTTCTCTGTTACCTCTCTTGATACCGCCATACGTTACAACTCCATCAATCTCAGAAACTACAGCAGGATTCGAAGGGTTTCTAGCTTCGAAAAGCTCAGTTACTCTTGGAAGACCCCCTGTAATATCTCTTGATTTACCCATACTACGAGGAATCTTAGCAAGAATTTGTCCCGCTTTGATTTTATCTCCGTTATCTACTGCCAAGTGAGCTCCTACAGGAATGTTATATCCTTTAGACTCATCTTTTGCATTCACAATAACGGCAGGGTTCTTAGTCTTATCTTTAGTATCAGTGATTACTTTTTCTCTGTGACCAGTTTGTTCATCCGATTCTTCTTTGTAAGTAATACCTTCAATAATTGATTCGAACTCAATAGTTCCATCAAACTCTGAAAGAATAACTGCATTATAAGGATCCCAATAGACTAACTCCTGACCTTTTTCTACCTTATCACCATCTTTCACTTTAATGAATGCGCCATAAGGTACGTGGTTAGAAATTAGAACCGTTTTCTTCTTAGGATCAACAACTTTCACCTCGCCTGTTCTACCCATCACAACCTCAACTTTTTCACCATCTTTATTGGTAGTCTTGATTGTTCTGATTCCTTCAGTTTCAATTACACCATCAAATTTCGCTTTGATGTTTGCATCAACGGCAATGTTAGATGCTGTACCACCAACGTGGAATGTTCTAAGTGTAAGCTGAGTACCAGGTTCTCCAATTGACTGTGCCGCAATAACACCTACAGACTCACCCGCCTGAACCATTCGACCTGTAGCCAAGTTACGTCCGTAACACTTGGCGCATCCACCTTGCTTAGTTTCGCAGGTTAATACTGATCTAATTTCAACATCTTCGATGCTTGTTTCATCTATTCTATTAGTGATTTCTTCAGTAATTTCCTGACCACTCTCACAGATTAGCTCATCAGTAATAGGATCGAAAATATCATGCACAGAAACTCTACCAAGAATTCTTTCAGATAGTGGTTCAACGATATCCTCATTATCTTTTAAAGCAGAAACAGTAAGACCTCTTAACGTTCCGCAATCTTCTTCAGTGATTACTAAATCCTGAGCAACGTCTACAAGTCGTCTGGTTAAGTATCCAGCATCAGCCGTTTTAAGGGCAGTATCTGCAAGGCCTTTTCTGGCACCGTGCGTAGAGATAAAGTACTCTAATACATCTAAACCTTCTTTAAAGTTAGATAGGATAGGGTTTTCAATGATCGCACCCACAGAACCTGCAAGGTTCTTTTGTGGTTTTGCCATTAGACCTCTCATACCACCTAACTGTCTGATTTGCTCTCTTGAACCTCTGGCTCCAGAGTGCATCATCATATAAATTGAGTTGAATCCTTGGTCATCTTCTTCAAGACGAGTCATCAAGGTATTCGTCAACTGCGTATTTATTCTTGTCCAGATATCAATCACCTGGTTGTAACGTTCGTTATCAGTGATAAGACCCATCAAGTAGTTTTGCCATACAGCATCCACTTCTTGTTTAGCCTGCTCAACCAACGCCTCTTTTTCCGGTGGAATAGCCACATCGTTAAGTCCCATTGAAAGACCTCCTTTGTAAGCCATTTGGAAACCAAGTTCTTTGATATCATCCAAGAACTGAGCGGTTCTGGCCATGCCTGTAATTTTGAATACATCAGAAATAATTTTCTGAAGTTTCTTCTTAGTTAGTAACTCATCAACGAATCCTACTTCTTCTGGTACAGACTCATTGAAAAGCACTCTACCGGCTACTGTTTCAATTACTTTAGTTTCTAACTCACCGTTAGCATTTCTAACTTTAGTTCTTACTTTGATGTGAGCATGCTTAGAAAGAATTCCTTCGTTCATAGCAATTATTACTTCTTCAGAACTGTAGAATACCATACCCTCACCTTTCACTTTCTCTTCCTTCGTGCTCTTTCTACCTTTAGTTACGTAGTAAAGACCAAGAACCATATCTTGAGAAGGTACCGCAATTGGTGCTCCATTGGCAGGGTTAAGGATGTTGTGAGAAGAAAGCATTAATAATGATGCTTCAAGAATAGCTTCCTGACCTAGTGGTACGTGTACCGCCATCTGGTCACCATCGAAGTCAGCGTTAAATGCTGTACATACCAATGGGTGTAATTGGATTGCTTTACCTTCAATAAGTTTTGGTTGGAAAGCCTGGATACCCAATCTGTGAAGAGTTGGGGCACGGTTTAGAAGAACTGGATGTCCTTTCAGTACATTTTCCAATATATCCCAAACAACCGGGTCTTTTCTATCAACTATTTTCTTCGCAGACTTTACAGTCTTAACAATACCTCTTTCTATCAGTTTTCTGATAATGAATGGTTTGAAAAGTTCCGCAGCCATATCCTTAGGCAAACCACATTCGTGTAGTTTCAACTCAGGTCCTACTACAATTACAGAACGACCAGAGTAGTCAACCCTTTTACCTAATAAGTTTTGACGGAAACGACCTTGCTTACCTTTAAGCATATCACTTAAAGATTTTAAAGCTCTGTTACCATCTGATCTTACAGCATTTACTTTTCTAGAGTTATCGAACAATGAATCAACTGCTTCTTGAAGCATACGTTTCTCATTTCTAAGAATAACTTCAGGAGCTTTGATATCAATTAGTCTCTTAAGACGGTTATTTCTGATAATAACTCTTCTGTAAAGATCATTTAAGTCAGAAGTAGCAAAACGACCACCATCCAATGGTACTAATGGACGTAATTCCGGGGGAATTACAGGTACCATCTTAATAACCATCCATTCTGGTCTGTTTTCTATTCTTGTTTTAGCTTCTCTGAATGCCTCAACAACTTTTAATCTTTTTAAAGCTTCTGCTTTTCTTTGCTGTGAAGTATCAGTAGCAGCCTGATGTCTTAAATCATAAGATAATGTATCCAAATCGATACGAGCTAATAGCATTTCAAGAGACTCCGCTCCCATTTTAGCTATAAACTTGTTAGGATCATCATTATCCAACATCTGGTTTTCTCTTGGAAGCTTGTCCAGAATATCTAAATATTCGTCTTCTGTCAAGAAATCCATCATTGCCAAACCATCTTCTTCTTTAATACCTGGTTGAATAACCACATATCTTTCGTAATAGATAATTTGGTCTAGTTTCTTAGTAGGCAAACCTAATAAGTAACCTATTTTATTGGGAAGAGATTTGAAGTACCAAATGTGAGCTACAGGAACCACTAATTCGATGTGGCCCATACGCTCTCTTCTTACTTTCTTTTCAGTAACTTCTACACCACAACGGTCGCAGATGATACCTTTATATCTGATTCTCTTGTATTTTCCACAATGACATTCCCAGTCTTTCACAGGTCCGAAAATACGCTCACAAAACAATCCGCCCATTTCTGGTTTGTATGTTCTGTAGTTGATTGTTTCCGGCTGAGTAACTTCTCCATGTGAGCTTTCTAAAATAGACTCAGGAGAAGCTAAACTGATGGTAACCTTAGAAAAATCGAGGTCTAGCTTTTTATTCTTTCTGAATGACATAGTTTGTTTATTTATTTCAATAACCAAGGCACAAGGCCTTGGTTTGAATTTTAATTATTTAGTCTAAAGTAATCTCTAATGCAAGGCCACGTAATTCGTGTACTAATACATTAAATGACTCAGGGATATTAGGTTTTCTCATGTTCTCACCTTTCACAATCGCTTCATAAGCTTTTGCTCTTCCAATTACGTCATCCGACTTAATTGTAAGAATTTCCTGAAGAACGTGAGATGCACCAAATGCTTCAAGTGCCCAAACCTCCATCTCACCAAAACGCTGACCACCAAATTGTGCTTTACCACCCAATGGCTGCTGAGTAATTAATGAATATGGCCCGATAGACCTTGCGTGCATTTTATCATCTACCAAGTGACCTAGTTTAAGCATATATGCTATACCTACGGTTACTGGTTGATCGAATTTCTGACCTGTTAGACCATCGTATAAGTAAGAACGTCCATACTCTGGTAATCCTGCCTCAGCCAATTCAGCGGCAACTTCTTCCATAGAAGCTCCATCGAAAATTGGTGTCGCATATTTTCTACCGAGTTTAACTCCGGCCCAAGCTAAAACAGTTTCGTAAATCTGTCCCAAGTTCATCCTTGAAGGTACTCCAAGAGGATTTAAACAAATATCCATTGGGGTTCCATCCTCAAGGAATGGCATATCTTCTTCTCTTACGATTTTAGCAACAACACCTTTGTTACCGTGACGACCGGCCATCTTATCACCAACTTTAAGCTTACGCTTTTTAGCGATATAAACTTTAGCTAATTGAACGATACCGGCTGGTAACTCATCTCCTACTTCAAGAGTAAAACGCTCACGCTTGAAATCACCAGCTACTTCGTTTCTCTTGATGTTGTAGTTCTTAATAAGTCTGAAGACTAGCTGATTCGTTTTGTCGTCATTAGTCCAGTTATCAAGGTTTACATCAGACACCAAGTTTACTTCTTCAGGTACATTGTAAGTACTTTCGTCCTTGTAAATGTTCTTCTCAGGGAAAAGATTATTTTCTATAAGCTTACCAGTGAATTTTACACCTTTACTTACAATCTCGTCACCAAACTTGTGTTTAATTCCTTGTGAAGTTTTACCATTCAATAATGTAGTTAGCTTCTCAATTACCTTACCTCTAAGGTCTAACAATTGCTTGCTATACTTATTTTTAAGTATCTCAACTTCTTTTTTAGACTTAGCCCTTAGCTCTTTGTCTTTCTTAGGTCTCGAGAATAATTTAGTATCAATTACAACACCTCTTAATGATGGAGGCGCTTTCATTGATGCATCTTTCACGTCACCTGCTTTGTCTCCAAAGATTGCTCTAAGTAATTTTTCTTCAGGTGTCGGATCAGATTCTCCTTTAGGAGTAATCTTACCTATTAAGATGTCACCTTCTTTAACCTCAGCACCTGTTCTTATAATTCCATACTCGTCCAGATGCTTAACTGCCTCTTCACTTACATTTGGTATCTCAGAAGTTAATTCTTCTTCACCTCTTTTTGTATCTCTAACTTCTAACTCAAATTCTTCAATATGAATAGAAGTATAAACATCATTTCTAACAACTTTTTCTGAGATTACGATCGCATCCTCAAAGTTATACCCTTGCCAAGGCATGTAAGCTACCATTAAGTTTCTACCTAATGCAAGCTCACCGTTCTCAGTTGCATAGCCTTCTACTAACGGCTGACCTTTTACAATTCTTTCTCCTTTTTTAACTATCGGAGTGAGGTTAATGCACGTATCCTGGTTTGTTCTTCTGAATTTGATTAGCTCATATTCTTTACTGTCATCATCAAAGTTTACAAGCTTATCATCCTCGTTCATGTCATATTTAACAACAATTCTTGTTGCATCGACATATTCTACTTTACCATCACCTTCAGCAAGTATGAGTGAACGCGAGTCAAGCGCTACTCTGCCTTCTAAGCCAGTACCTACGATTGGCGCTTCTGGCTTTAATAAAGGCACTGCCTGACGTTGCATGTTTGATCCCATCAATGCCCTGTTCGCATCATCATGCTCCAGGAAAGGAATCATAGAAGCCGCAACAGATACGATTTGGTTAGGAGCAACATCCATGTAACGAACATCTTTAGGCTCAACTACAGGGAAATCACCTTCAAAACGTGCTTTAACTCTTTCGTTTATGAAAATACCATTATCTTTTAATGGTGCATTTGCCTGAGCGATGTTGAATGTATCTTCTTCTTCAGCAGTAAGGTATTTTACCTCACCTGTCATATCTACTTTACCTTTTTCAACTTCTCTGTATGGAGTTTCGATGAATCCCATGTTGTTCACTTTAGCGTGAACACAAAGTGAAGAAATAAGACCAATGTTTGGACCTTCAGGTGTTTCAATAGTACATAAACGACCGTAGTGAGTATAGTGAACGTCTCGCACCTCGAAACCTGCTCTTTCTCTTGAAAGACCACCTGGTCCTAATGCAGACATTCTTCTTTTGTGTGTAATCTCAGCAAGTGGATTTGTTTGATCCATAAACTGAGAAAGTTGGTTAGTACCAAAGAATGAGTTAATCACTGAAGATAAAGTTCTTGCGTTGATCAAATCAACAGGCTTGAAATCTTCATTGTCACGAACGTTCATTCTTTCTTTAATGGTTCTTGCCATTCTTGCAAGACCTACACCAAATTGAGAGTACAATTGCTCACCAACTGTTCTAACTCTTCTATTACTTAAATGGTCAATATCATCAACTACAGCTTTTGAGTTGATTAGTCCGATTAAGTATTTTACAATTAGAATAATATCCTCAGTAGTTAATACTCTTTGTTCTGAGCTAATATCTAATCCTAATTTTTTATTAATTCTATATCTACCTACTTCTCCGAGATCATATCGCTTTTCACTGAAGAACAAGCTTTGGATAATGTCTCGTGCAGTTTGCTCATCAGGAGCTTCGGTATTTCTTAGTTGACGATAGATTTGCTCAACAGCCTCTTTTTCGGAGTTTGAGTTATCTTTCGCTAGTGTGTTGAATATGATTGTAAAGTCTGTAGCACTTACATCTTCTCTATGAAGAATGATGGACTTCGCACCTGATTCAACAATAACTTCAATATCTTCAGTTGTTAAAACATGATCTCTTTCTAAAAGAACTTCGTTTCTATCAATTGATACTACTTCACCAGTATCTTCATCAACGAAATCTTCAGTCCATGTTTTTAACACTCTGGCTGCTAGTTTTCTACCTTCGGCATTCTTAAGATCCTTCTTGGTAGCTTTAATTTCTTCTGATAGTCCGAATAAGTCAAGAATATCTTTATCAGTTCCGTAACCAATAGCTCTTAAAAGAGTGGTTACAGGAAACTTCTTCTTTCTATCAATGTATGCATACATAACGCTGTTTACGTCAGTAGCAAATTCTATCCATGATCCTTTGAAAGGTATAATTCTGGCAGAATATAATTTAGTTCCATTTGTGTGCTTACTTTGTGCAAAGAAAACACCAGGAGATCTGTGTAATTGTGAAACAATCACACGCTCAGCTCCATTAATTACAAATGAACCTTTCTTGGTCATGTATGGAATATTTCCCAAGAATACTTCCTGCTCGATTGTCTCGAAATCTTCGTTATCCTCGTCATTACAAGTTAACTTCAATTTCGCTTTTAAAGGAACAGAATAAGTTAATCCTCTGTCGATGCACTCATCTACTGAGTATTTGGGAGGGTCAACAATGTAATCTATAAATTCCAGAACAAAGTTTTCTCTTGAATCTGAAATTGGGAAGTTTTCTGAAAACACTTTAAATAGTCCTTCTTGTTCCCTTTTTTCTGCGGGAGTCTCCAATTGGAAAAAATCCTGAAAAGATTTTAATTGGATATCAAGGAAATCAGGATAATCAATGACCTTCTTTATAGAAGAGAAATTGATTCTTGAGTTTTCTTTTTTATTAGCCAAAGCTTTAAAATTTTAATTACAAGATGTTGAAATGTATGAAATGTAGATTTTACGCTTCATACAATGGTGTTTGTAAAGTTGCTACAAACAGGAAAAGACCCCGATCCCGATTTAGTCGGGATGGGGCCGTTCTTATTCTTTGACGGTGTTATATGTGCCGCCCAAAGGCTTACTTCAACTCAACTTCAGCCCCAGCTTCTTCAAGCTGCTTCTTAAGGCCCTCAGCTTCGTCTTTAGCTACACCTTCTTTGATTGCTTTAGGAGCACCATCAACTAATTCTTTTGCCTCTTTAAGACCTAAGCCAGTTAATTCTTTCACTAATTTAACGATAGCAAGTTTAGCTCCACCAGCTGACTTAAGGATTACATCAAAATCAGATTTCTCCTCAGCTCCGCCACCAGCTTCGCCACCACCAGCCGGGCCAGCTACTGCTACTGCTGCTGCAGCTGCAGGCTCGATACCGTGAGTTTCTTTAAGATACTCTGCTAGTTCGTTTACTTCTTTAACTGTTAATTCTACCAGTTGATCTCCTAGTGCTTTAACGTCTGCCATTTTAATTCTTATTTAATTGTTTCGTTTGTTTCTAATAATTTAATTTTCTCTTTCAGATAAAGTCTTAATCAACCCACCCAATGTATTTTTTCCACTCTGTAGAGCAGAAACAACATTTTTAGCAGGTGATTGCAGCAATGCAACAACCTCTCCGATAAGCTCGTTCTTAGATTTAAGATCGGCTAACATTTTAAGGTTTTCTTCACCTAGATAGAAATCGCTTTCAATAAAAGCAGCCTTTAATTCAGGCTTCGATAATGCAGATTTCTTTCTAAACTCAGTTATCACTTTTGCGGGAGTATTAGCAACCTCTGATGAGAAAATAACACCTGAAAATCCTTTCAGTTTATCATCAATTGCCGAATGATCCGTATTCAGTGCGTCAAGAGCCTTTTTAATCAGAGTGTTTTTAATCACTCTGTATTCAACACCTTTATTGAAGCATAACCTTCTAAAGTTGTTAACCTGGGCTACTGACAATCCTGAAGCATCAGTGATATAGTAATGCGCATTGTTGCTAAACTTATCTTTAAGTTCTTCAATAATGTTTGCTTTTTCTTCTCTAGTCATTACTGTAGTCCTGAAATTGTACTTTTATCTATTGTAATCGAAGGGCTCATAGTAGAAGAGATATTAATACTCTTGAAATATGTACCTTTCGCGGAAGCTGGTTTCAATTTTGAAACCGTTTGTAACAGTTCTCTTACGGTATCTTTGATTTT
>NZ_JAVJUY010000341.1:0-2790 GCF_040220315.1 Fulvivirga sp. | reverse complement strand
CTAATGATGTAAAGTTATTAAAGGAAAGTACGAGTATACTATTAATAAGTGCTCCTAAAATAGCACACCAAAAGAATACTTTAGAAGGAGAGAATCGATCGGCTATGTTGGTGAGCGCGAATAGCAGTGTTCCACTTATAAAACCCAGTTGCACTGCCGAAGTTAAATAACCGATATCTGTGGGTAGTAATCCAAAATCGACAACCAGGCCTTTAATGACTGCATTGGTAGCAAACCACAATGATGTGCAAAAGAACTGAGCAAGAACAATGATAGGTAGCTTTGCTTGCATACGATTGCAATATGGAATGAAAAATTTAGAAATAAGAATACTTTGCCCTTCTATACTTAAAGCTCTAGCTTTGCACCCTTTTCCCGGAAACTATGAGAGAATTTATAATAAAGAGAACAGCTAACGCTAAGAACGATATTTTAAGTGGATTGACGGTAGCTTTGGCCTTGGTGCCGGAGGCTGTAGCTTTTGCCTTTGTCGCTGGTGTTGATCCTTTAGTAGGACTATATGCAGCATTTATGATCGGTCTGATCACGTCCATTTTTGGTGGCAGACCAGGGATGATCAGTGGTGCTACAGGTGCGTTGGCTGTTGTAATGGTAACACTTGTTGCCCAAGGCAATGCTATGGGCGCAGAAGGTGAAAATCTTGGGCTTTACTATCTTTTCGCTACGGTGATTTTAATGGGAATCATACAAATGGTTGTTGGTCTGTTAAAACTCGGAAAGTTTGTTCGTTTAATACCGCACCCGGTAATGATGGGCTTTGTAAACGGTTTGGCCATTGTAATCTTCCTTTCGCAATTAGGCATGTTTAAAGAAATAGTAGATGGGCAAAAGGTGTGGTTGCAAGGGCTGGACTTAGGTTTGATGATTGGCTTGGTATTTTTAACCATGGCCATTATGCACTTCCTGCCACGCGTAAATAAGAAATTACCAGAAGCATTGATCGCTATTATTGTGGTTTCGGGAATAGTGATATTTGGTGGCTTGGATGTAGCTACGGTCGGTAGCTTTATAAGAAGTGGAGGCGGTTCTGGTCTTGAGGGGGGCTTACCAACGTTTCAAATAGACATTTTTAATAAGGTGCCATTTACATGGGAAACCTTGAAGTTTATAGGGCCTTATGCTGTTATTCTTGCTGCTATTGGTTTGATAGAGTCATTAATGACTTTGAATTTAATTGATGAGTTGACTGAAACGCGTGGCCATTCTAACAGAGAATGTATGGCGCAAGGTGGAGCAAACATAGTAACTGGATTATTTGGTGGAATGGGAGGCTGTGCCATGATCGGTCAGTCTATTATCAACATTAAAGCAGGTGGTAGAACGAGATTGTCAGGAATAGTAGCGGCACTTTCACTATTAGCATTTATTCTCTTTGCTTCGAGTCTTATTGAGCAAGTGCCTATTCCAGCATTGGTAGGTGTAATGTTTATGGTGGTGATTGGTACATTTGCTTGGAGTAGTTTCAGAATTATCAATAAAATTCCTTTAAGCGATGCCATAGTTCTTGTGGCTGTTTCAGCGCTAACCGTAATTTTTGATTTGGCGATTGCTGTAATAGCTGGTATCATTATTAGTGCGTTGGTTTTTGCATGGGAAAATGCCAAACGCATTCGAGCGAGAAAACATACGCTCGAAGATGGCACCAAAGTGTATGAAATCTGGGGACCATTGTTTTTTGGTAGCATTCAACAATTCAACAGCAAGTTCGATGTCAATGGTGATCCTGATAAAGTAATTATTGACTTTATAGAATCCAGGGTTTCTGACCATTCAGCATTGGAAGCCCTTTTCAACTTAGTAGAGAAGTACGAGGCTGCAGGTAAAGAAGTAAAAATCAGACACCTCAGTGAAGAATGCCAGCGATTAATGGTGAAGGCATCACCTAAGTTAGAGGCAGTCATTGAAAAAGACATTGAAGACCCACGTTATCATGTAATGGCCAATGCGATGCAGTAGATATTGATTATTTTTGATATTAACGGCTCTTTTCATGTATTTTAGAGTTTGTAATTTTTTAAATGCCTAACTCATACTGTTGAAAGGATACGACAAGCTTTTCCAAAATATTCGCAGGTACGTTGAGTTTTCTGAGGAGGAAGAACAACGATTAATCTCTATCATTCGAACGACCAAAGTAAAGAAGCGGCAATACATTGATCAGCCCGGTTTTACTAGTGGCTTTAGAAATTATGTGGTAGAAGGTGCTTTTCGTTCTTTTTTTGTGGATGATGATGGCAAAGACCATACCGTGCAGATAGCCATGGAAGATTGGTTTGTCAGCGATTTTTATAGTTACATCACCCAGACACCCGCCACACTTTTTGTGGAAGCGCTTGAAGATTCAGTGATTTTTCAAATGAAATACAACGATATTGAAGGTCTTTGTAAAGAGATGCATTCACTCAGCGAATATTTTAGGGTGAGCACAGAAAAGGCTTTTGCCTTCTCCAGAAAAAGGGCTTTGGCCAATTTAAGTATGACAGCAGAAGAAAGATACCTTGACATGCTCGATCGGTATCCAAATATGATTCAGCGAGTTCCGCAAAAGGTAATTGCCTCATACTTAGGCATGTCAGCTGAATTTATGAGCAAAATACGTGCTCGCCTTGCTACACAATCTTGAACTAGTTCAAGAGTTTTTCCTAATCCAGTTCATTTTTAAACGGTAGCGTATCACCAACCTTTGTATTGTCGATTTTGACATAACCAAAAACAAAGATTATGAATGTTACAACGAACGTACCTTCTTATCAGGAGGGATTAAAAGAA
>NZ_JAVJUY010000340.1:0-2442 GCF_040220315.1 Fulvivirga sp. | reverse complement strand
AAATTTGTTCTCCCTTATTATTCTCTAAATTCAACGAAATGTCAGCTGAAGTAAAGTATTGTGTTGTCACATCTTCAAGGAATGGATTACTCAAAAAAACACTTGAATTTCTTCTCGCGTGATAATCATTAAGTTTTTCATAGTCAATAGCAAAATTGTACCTCAGGACTTTAGGAGCCCTCCATTCGCTTCTGTCAGGGCCTTTTTCATTAGAAGAATAAAAGCTCACTAGTACATTGTTCTCATCATAAAAACTAGTAAAGGAATGTCCCCCATTCAATCTTCCATGATAAGGTATAATATCCATATTCATTGGAATTCCACAGGCCCTCATTAATTGTACCTGATTTCTAGATAGATGATCACATGAACCTCCTCCAATTATTTTGATTTTGTCGTAACTTAAATACTCCACCGGTATAATAGATGCTGATCTTATCCAATCCCATGCATATCTATCAATGAGCCAAGTGCAAACCTGTTCTCTTGTTGCGCCTATCATTTTTAGTGAATCAAGATCATTCTTATGTTTATTGTAGTAATATTCTCTCCAATTGTTTAGTGGATCCCCATTTAATTTATGAGGTAATATATACTTACAAAATTGGTCAAAATTCAAATTACTGCACCAAGGATAGTTTTGCCAAACTTCAAATGCTAAGTCAACATTTTTTATCAAATAATCTGATGTAACAGTGGTCAAATCTGAAATTGCGTCACCTTTCTGAAAGTACAGTCTATTTTTTGCTAATTGCTCTCTTGCTTCAACCACATTAACATAATTCCATTCACTTAGAGGTATTTCCTCATTGTTTTCATTTACAAATCGATAGTTCAAGGTACTGTAGTAGGGAATTTGCTCAACCAAAAAATACAGAGCTCTTAATTTAAGTTCATTATCCTCTTTCGTTTTAAAGAAAAAGATAGCTTTTTCTAATTCCTGTCTATTATCACCCGAATGTTCAAGAGCTGTCATAACACCTTCAGGATAAGGAGTGCATCTGGTTATTCCAATTATAACTATTAGAAAGTACTTATGAAATTTCATTTAGTTAAAGTAAATTCATGCATTTTTGAAACTCTTTTGTGTCAAAGGAAATGTATTTAATCAAATAAATCAATCTAAACATGTCACCGATAGTTCATTTTGGACTTTTGGATAAATCCTACTGGAGCATTATTTGTCATGGCAGCTTCCTGTCTTCAAAATTGATTACACCAAATCGAACTGAATTCTTCAATGCTCAATTTATTACAGGTTAATTACTCGATCCATTTCTTTTAAGATCTCATCTATGGCCTTTGATTTCACTTTTATATACATTTTTTTTACTTTCATCGCTAAGATCTTTGCACTAGCAAGATCTCCCCTTTCTTCGTATAGTTTAACTAAAAGATACCGTGGGTAAAATTTATGTGGAATAAGATAATACGCATGAAGGTAGCATAACTCAGCTTCTTCATACATTTTTAGTGCCTGGTAACACTGTCCAAGTGAATTAAATAGATAGGGATCTGAAGTAAGATTGGATGCCTGCTTAAGTACCCGGATTGCCCTTACGTAGTTTTCATTTATAGCCAATATTTGACCATAATCAAGCATAAAATCTCCGCGATAGCATAATTCTGGTTCAATTTTGTTCATGATCTCAATTGCTTCCTTATAACTAGAATTAGAACTTAACAAGGAAGCAACTTTCCATTCCTGCATTATTTGGTATTTGTTCAATTGCATTTTTAATATAAACGGACATCCTAAAAAGATTAAGATAAATAAGATAATGCGGCTACCTCTTCCAATCCTTACATTAAAATTGTTTGGACTTAATGCTGAAATAATACATAAAAAGAAAAATAGATTTAACAGTAGGGGAGTCATTGAAAACGGGTAGGAAAAAAGTGAAAAGACCAAGAGTGAAATTAGTGACCCAGATGTGGCAACTATCATTTTTGAATTACTGTAGTTTGCAAAACTGACTTGCAGAGCACATATTATAATGGTTAAAAAAAATACTATCCCAATTAGACCATGTTCGACACCAATTTTTAGGAATTCGTTAAAAGCATATTCACCTTTTCCTGCTACAAGCGCTTCTTTTTCATCAAATTCATGTGAATGAAAATACTGTGCTTGTTGATTCCCAAAAGCATGCGTAAACTTGTTGATGCCAGAACCTAAAAGGGGATTATTAGCTATCTGTTGTGCGGAAATCTTCCACATTAATAATCTACCATCAGCTGAATCTTTCTTCAAGTTATATATGCCAAATGTTGTTGTCACAAAAATTGTCACACTTGCAACAAGTAATGCCCCTTTCAATAACTTATTTCTTGTTAAATCACTATACCACTTTCGAATATTATACGAATGAACAATCACAAACAGGGATCCAATGATTACAGCAACCCAAGAAGCTCTGCTAAGAGTGGACGGAAGGACTA
>NZ_JAVJUY010000339.1:0-4140 GCF_040220315.1 Fulvivirga sp. | reverse complement strand
GGTCTGCATTCAATAGCAGTTTCTAAATGATATTCTTTAAACCATTTATAGTCTTTTAGGATCAATCATTTTAAAAACTGTTATCTGAATTAATAATATTTAAAATACCGGTAGTACTTAAGCTTGACTGGGCGGTATTATTAATATACAGTTAGCATTAATTTAATTTTTTAAATTATTGGAACGTTATATATGTTTAACTACCTTTAGATAAGAAACCATTTAGGTTTATCAAACTGACTATTGTTATGGAACACCCCAAATACACAATTATTTGGCTCATTTACCTATCAATTATAGCAATCAGCTGTAATAAAGAAGAAATAGACATTGATGCTAGAGAAGCTATCCTTGGAAAATGGGAGGTTATTGAAGTTGATGGTGAGCCTTACCCGGCAGATGGGTATACTGAATATTTAAATGACAGTTCTTACAGGTCCTATGATTATTTAACTGGAGACTTTTCTTACGGTGATTATTATCTAAATGATTCAATGCTTATTTACTACTACTACACTGTTGATATTGACGAAATTGATACTATTTCGATACGCTATTACTATTCTTTCGAAGACCAAAGAACGTTGATTTTAGATATTGATGCTCTTGCCATATTATACCGGTTTGTTTATAGGAAAATCGAATAATCTTACAATAATGCTTTTACAAGCATAAATTAATTCAGCTATGAAAAATCTATTTACTATATTAATGATATTTTTTGCTTTCCTGTCTCAGGCACAGGAAAAGGACAAGCGACACACCATCCATAAGTATGAGGATGGAACTATAAGTGCGGTAAAGTTTTCCGGTGCTGAAGAGACCATTCCGACTTCGTCCGGTGCTTTTTTTAAAGAATACCTAGAAGTGAAACCAGCGGACCACTTTAAAAAAGTCCCTCATATATCAAAGCGAGAAGGGTTTGTCCATGAACACTACGATCAGTACTACTTTGGCATTAGAGTGCAGGATGCAGGATACAATTTTCATTATAAAAACGGGCAGATGTATTATGCCAATGGACATTATGTGAAAATAGATGATCTCAATACCACACCAGCTATGAACCTGGAACAAGCGATTGATATTTTCTTAAAATATAAGGAAATCGAAAAGGAGGAAGTAGTGGACACTGTAACAGAGTTGCTTATTAAAGAATTTACAAATCAAATCGATAATGACAAGTTGAAAACTGTAGAGTTGGTCTATCGAATTTATCTGGAATCCGATCACCCGAATAACAACGAGGTAGGGTACATCAATGCCCACACGGGCCAAGTAGTTGAAACCGAACCCAGAGTGATAGATTTTTTGGGCACATTTGCCACTCGCTACAATGGCACTCAGCAGGCAGATACTGATCCGGTAACCGGGGGCCATCGCCTCTTTGATGATACAAGAGGTGCAAATATACATACAAGGAACCTTCAAAACAGCACGGTCATTTCCAGCGCCGTTGAGCTTATAGATAACAATAATAACTGGACGGCAACCGAACATTCTACCAACGAAAATGATATGGGACTTGACATACACTGGGCGCTTCAGGAAATTTATGATTACATCAATAATGAACACAGTATCAATAGTTTTGACGACTCAGGATTTTCTATCAACGCATATATCCGCTTCGGATCTATTAATAATGACAGAGACAATGCTTTTTGGGATCCTACACCCAATCATCTGGTTTTTGGAGACGGGGCTGTTAGATTTAGCCCAGTGGCAAGCCTTGATGTAGTCGCACATGAATTTGGTCATGGAATTACCGATTTTCAAATTGGTTGGGGAAGTTCCGGGGATCCAAGGGCGTTCAATGAAGGATTGAGTGACATATGGGGTGCTATCCTGGAACAGAGGATCAGTCCGAGTGCCGTTTGGAGGATTGGTGAGGATATTTCTTTAACAGCCTCTTATGAAAGAAACATAGAGAACACCAATGACGCCAATGCCCGGACACAAATAGCTGATACCTATCAAAGTTCTCAGTATAATGGAACCTCTGATTTTTATGTAAGAAGTGGTGTTTTTTCGCACTGGTTTTACGTATTGGTGGAGGGAGAGAGTGGAACTAATGACTTAGGTAATAGTTATTCCGTAAACGGGATTGGGATGGGCGATGCTGAAGATTTGATTGTGGAAGCTGTTTTCAATAATTATTTGGATAATACTACAACATATCCTGCCATAAGAACAGCAGTGTTGAGTGCAGCAGAAGCACTATTTGGAGCAAACTCGTGTGAGGTTGTAACAGTTACAAATGCATGGCATGCTGTTGGAGTTGGCTCAAAAGCAAGTATTTATGTAAATGGGGATAACGTTTTATGTTCATATACTACTGATGTCAACTATGAGCTTGAAAATTTGGATAATCCAGATGTCACCTGGTCTGTCAGTCCTTCAAATTTAGTTTATAATGCATCTGGGACCGGATCAACTGCCCCTTTGAGAGCTAAGTATTCTTCATCCAGCGGACAGGCTACATTAATATTTACCGATCCTTGCACTGGTACTAATTATTATAAAATAATATGGGTTGGAAAACCAAAGTCCAGTTCAATTGAAATCAATCTTGATGGTTTTTCAAATGGTAATGAGGAATTGAGTAATTGTGAATTGAATTATGCGGATGCATATCATCCGGGTAGTGCTTTCGTTGATGAGTTTGATTGGGATATAGTTGTTTCATCTGATTATTACTTAGAAGAAGAATATGGTTCACCTGCCGACTGGCAGTATGTTGAAATTGATTATTGGGATACAAGCCCACCTACCACTGAGACAATAAAAGTAAGAGCCCATAATACATGTGGCTGGAGTACATGGAAAAGTGAGTATTGGGATGTAGATGATTGTGGGGGATACTTCATGATAATGTCACCTAACCCATCATCAGATTATATTGATGTCACCTTTCAAAGCTCAGAACCCGAACTCTCCGCAAATATGAGTCAATCTAATTCTTCAATTAAGGAAAAAGATGTTGTTACCAAGATATATGATCAACAACACAATGAAATTTTTACGAAAAATTCAAAAGTGAAGGATAGACTAAGAATTGATACCTCAACTATTCAATCAGGACATTATATCATTAAGGTCTTTATTGATGAAAATATATTTACCAGGCATCTTTTGATCGAATAAATATCCTATTACCTCTCAGAGAAGTTGAATATTATCAGCTTCTCTGAGTTTGGTTCAAATTGATTGATCATCACCCCCTGGATGGATTTATAAAAAGAAGACTATAGCCTTGAATATTAACAGATTAATCCAAATAATAGAGACCAGAATTTGTCTGGTTATGTTTCTCATAACATCTTCTTGCTATGAACCAGAAGAATATGTGACCCCCGTTTATCTTGAACCGGAAGTGTCGTTTGTGATTGACAATGTGCAGTGGGTTAATGTAAATGCTCCAGGTATTACTCTTAATTTTAATAATAACAGGTTCTATCTGGGCATGACCAATGAAACATTGAATACCGGTTTTCTTTGCACTATTCAAGCGAAAGATCGAGATAGTGTTATGCTGTTCCATGACTATTCTGGCGATCGTACAAAAATTTCAGTAAAATCCGGAAGCTACGCGTCGAGTGATACTGTCTCTGTTACAATGATGTACCAATTACGCGGTGTGGGTGACAACTCAGACGGACACCCTGACTATGATTATTGGTCAGCCTCTGATCCTGAATTCAATTTTCTGATCATAGAAGATGTTTTCATTGATGACCTGGAGCTGTATGTTTCTGGGTCTTTTAAGGCCAGAGTCAAGCATTCAACAGATAAGCAATTCCCTAGATACAGATTTATTGAAGGATCGTTCAAGAATATCAGAGTAACTAAAAGATACTTTAGAACGGAGAAATAATGATGTTGCAATAACAAAAGAATATTTTCAGAATACTTAAAATTATATGCTATGAGAAAATCTGTGTTGCTCTTTCTACTTGGGTTGTCACAATTAGTTTTCGGATGGAACTTACATATCGATGGCCCAAGTCAAAGTTGTCCAAATGAATATCTTGAGTACCACATTTATGCTACAGGCGCATTTGGAGAAAAGTTAAATGGTGGTGCTGGTTGGGACGTTTATGTTGATGGTGTCAAAATCAATGAACTTAGCAGCGGACC
>NZ_JAVJUY010000338.1:0-26068 GCF_040220315.1 Fulvivirga sp. | reverse complement strand
TAATACAGGAACAGGTAAAACAGCAGCATTCTTAATACCAATCGTTCAGCGATTGATGAAAGACAAAGCTCCAATGAATGCACTAATTATTGTGCCTACGCGCGAGCTAGCTTTACAGGTAGAATCTGAATTTAAAAGCTTAGTACATGGCCTTGGTTTGTATGCAGCCAGCTTTATTGGTGGCACAAGTGTGGGTAAAGATTTGGCTCAACTTCGTAGAAAGAACCACATTATTATCGGTACGCCAGGAAGGTTAAAAGACCTAATGGATCGAAAAGCATTAAGATTGGACAAAATACCAGTTTTAGTGCTAGATGAATTCGATAGGATGCTAGATATGGGTTTTGTGAATGACATAAAACGTATAGTTGGAGACATGACGAACAGATCGCAGACTATGCTATTTTCAGCTACTGTAGACAAATCTCAAAAGGCATTAATAAGTACTATTTTAACTAACCCAGTAGAGGTAAAAGTAAATGCCGGTGATAGTTCAAGTGATCAGGTTGATCAGGATATCATTAGAGTAGGTGAGGGTGAAGATAAATTCACGGTACTTTCAGATATGCTTGCTGAAAAGGATTATCAAAAAGTGTTAGTATTTGCCGAAACCAGGAGATGGGTATCTAAAATCACTAAAAAACTGAATGAATCGGGCATAAAAGCAGATCAAATTCATGGCGATAAATCTCAGAATTACCGAATTAATGCCTTGAATAAATTTAAATCCGGCAAACTTCAGGTTTTAGTGGCAACTGATGTTGCAGCAAGAGGAATTGATGTAAATGACATTACTCATGTAATCAACTATTCTATCCCATTAACTTACGATAGTTATGTGCACCGTATTGGAAGAACCGGCAGAGCTGGTAAAACAGGTAAAGCATTAACATTTATCAATTAATAAAAACGAATTATTTTAACAATAATATAATGAAAGAAGGAACAGTAAAATTTTTTAATAGTACCAAGGGATTTGGTTTTATTACGCCAGATGGTGAGTCTGAAGATGTATTTGTTCACGAAAGTGGATTAATTGACCGAATCAATGAAAACGATAAAGTTGAATTCTCTGTTGAGAGAGGTAAGAAGGGCATGAATGCCGTTCAAGTGAAAGTAATTGGATAATAATTAAATCATGAAGGCTTTCATCGTTTTTGAAGGCCTTCTATTTTTAACTAAACACACTATATGGGAAGATCACAAAACACTTTTTTAAAGAAAGAACGAGAGAAAAAGAAATTACAAAAACGCAAGGAAAAGCAGGAGAAGAAAGAAGAGCGTAAAGCAAACGCTACGAGTGGGGAATTAGGTGAAATGATGGCTTATCTGGACGAAAATGGCAACATTGTGGATACTCCACCAGATGAGAATAAAAAGAAAAAGGAAATTAAGGCAAAAGACATTCAAATAGGTGTGCCTAAAATGGCAGCTGAAGATTTAACTTCTGAAAGAAGGGGTAAAGTTGCTTTTTATAACGATGCCAAAGGTTATGGCTTCATTGATCAGAATGAAACCAATGAGCGGTTCTTCGTTCATGCCAATAGCTTAAAAAGCCAAATTAGAGAAGGCGATAAGGTGGCTTATAAAATAGAGAAAGGGCCTAAAGGGCTTGTGGCAATTGAAGTTAAGGTAGTGAGATAATGCTACCTGGCTACATGCCATTTTTGTATTTGTTCAAGTTTATCCAACTCCTTAATAAGAATTTTGCCAGATTGTATTTCGATAATTTTCTCGTCTTTTAAATCAGACAAAACCCTTATTACAGATTCGGTGGCCGTGCCCACCATATTTGACAAATCGTCACGAGATACTTTGATCGGTTCATTGCTATCGGATCCAAATTTCTCGAATATTTTTAGTAGTGCGCCTGCCGTGCGTTGTCTTACCGAATTATAAGCCAGGTCGATTAGTTGTTGTTCTCTGTCAACCACATTTTTAGAGAGCATTTGGATAAACCGTTGAGCCACATCGCGGTTCGTGTAAAGTAAATCAAAGAATTCTGTTTTAGGTATTTGAATGATGGATGAGTCTTCGATAGTTTCTGCAGAATCCTCATGCTTTATCTCTTCCAACATTGCTTCATAGCCAAAAAAATCGCCCGATGCATAAATACCAGTAATTAACTCCTTTCCATCTTCATTAGACTTTAAGGTTTTTACCTTACCGCTTACAACAAGATATAAGTGATTTGGGTAATCACCATTTCTAAAAATTTCATTTTTCTTCTTAAATAATCGCGGTTCGTAGCTTGCTGTAAGACTTTCAAGGTTATGATGCTTTTTAACATCTTTAATAAACCTGTTTACACCTTCCGGGCTGTTGCCATAATCTTTTCTTAGTGCGTCTACCTTGCGTAGCCTGGATTCAATTGAATCTAAGAGTTCAGTGTCATCAAAAGGTTTAGTTAAATAATCATCTGCTCCTAAGCCCATTCCTTTTCGTAAATCAGCCTTTTCAGCTTTTGCAGTTAGAAATATGAAGGGAATAGACGCTGTTGCCTCTTTTTTCGAGAGAATGTGCAATACACCATAACCATCCAATTCGGGCATCATTATATCACATATAATTAAATCTGGTTTTTCTTTAATAGCCAAGTCTACGCCCACTTTGCCATTTTCAGCAAGCACAGTTTGGTAATCTGCCAATTCGAGAATTTCACCAATATTTTCACGTATTTCATTGTTATCCTCTATGATTAAAATCTTTTTCATAATGGTAAAGTTACTGTAAATGTGGTTCCGTTATTTTCGCTACTCTCAAAAGTAATGGCACCACTTAGCATTTCAACATATTTTTTTACAATATTCAATCCTAATCCCGTTCCCTGAATATTTATAGCATTTTTTGCCCTAAAAAACCGATCGAACAAATGATCTTGTTCATTAACAGGAATGCCTATTCCATAATCTTTTACCATTATTGAAACAGTATCACTGCCAAAATTGGTGATGATATCAATATCACTACTACTGTACTTGATGGCATTTGAAGTAAGGTTGATGATGATATTTTTTAGAATTTTCTCGTCACTAAACAAGTTTTTCTCCATGCCAGCAATTTGAAGGTTGATTTTTTGATTAGGCTTTTTGAGCGCTTCCATTTCTTCAATAACTTCTCTTGTAGTTTGTATCAAAGATACTTCTGTTTGATTAATGTCGATTTTACCCTCTTCCAGTTTCGCTATTGATAAAAAGTCATTAAGTATATTATTAAGATTACTAATGGCCGATTTAATTTTATCGATA
Organism: Fulvivirga sp.; assembly: GCF_040220315.1. Taxonomy (GTDB): domain Bacteria; phylum Bacteroidota; class Bacteroidia; order Cytophagales; family Cyclobacteriaceae; genus Fulvivirga. Next base: position 22,820 of record NZ_JAVJUY010000338.1, on the reverse strand, counting down.
TGCTTGGTTCTGTTTTCCTGCTGTTCTGTTTTTTCATATTTATTGATAAGTGATGCAGACGAAAGGATGGTGCTTAAAGGAGTTCTGAATTCATGGGAAGCCATGGAAACAAACCGGGATTTTAATTCATTTAGTTCGCGTTCTTTTTCTAATGCTTTTATTACTTCCTCCTGCGCTTTTTTTCTCACGTTAATTTCAATTTCTAACTCTTGCGTTCTTTTACTTACGCGATCCTCTAGTTCTGTAGCATATAAAATCAATTGCTCTTCACTTTTTTGCAGTGCATCTTCCACTTTCTTTCTTTCAGAAATATCAATAACAAAAGCAGCAATATGCAGCTCATTATTTAGCTGCACTTTGTTTAAACTTACCTCCACAGGAAATTGTGTGCCATCTTTCTTTAGGCCAAGCAAGTCTCTGCCAACACCCATTCTTCTGGGTTTAGGATTTTGATTATATGCTTCCCTATCTTTTACATGTTTGTGCTTGATACTATCCGGAATAAGTATTTCAATTGTTCTTCCTGATAACTCATCCATTGTATACCCAAACAATTTAAGTAAAGAACTATTGGCCAGGGCTATTTGCCCTTTTATATCTACAACAATAATACCTTCTTCACATGCTTCAAAAATTGCTTTGTAGGCTAGCCCATCTGATTCTTTCATAAAACTAAAATATGATAAAAATCATTAAATGCATTGACCGTTTTAACCGGATATGCAGAAGGGATCAATTTATATTGCATTGTAGAGGAGATTAAAATTGAAAAAGAAGGCGCTATATCCAATTACACTCATAGAAGATACTACCTATTGTTTACCCAAGGCAATTAAGCTTTGTGAAGAAAATAATTGGGAGCTAATAATTTTATATGCATATCGGCTTATTAAACCTTACAAAGAGGAAAATGACAATTCTCAAAGTTTCAAAAAAGACATAGAGAATAAGGCTAAATTTATATTTGATAAAATAGAGGTGGACCTATTGAAATCAAAAGGAATAGACTATCGTTTTCTTTCTGAAGTAGGGTTTATGGCCGATAGAATTAAAATCAACATTCAAACGTTAGATATTGATTACCTCATTCTTTGCCCATCGATGCGCGAACTATTGAAAAATGATATACAGGAAAATTCTTTAGGAAAGGCTTTCGTTAAGTTTGTTGCCTAACTATGTTTGTCCTTCATATTATTAATTTCGATTAGTCAGGAATAGACTAATTTAATTTTTAAATTTATTAGTCGATTAATTGAAATCTTTGTGCATCCACGAGGTCTTACGTTTATTTATGTAATTATTCTAACGCTGTTGAGTGTCATTGGCTTGTTTGGTCAAAGCAGTGTAAATTCTAAAATTGATTACTATAACGACCTAGCTAATAAGTATTGGCATACCAATACGAAGCTGGCGATTCAATATAGTGATTCTGCCTACGCAATAGCTAAAGATTCAAAATACGACAGAGGTTTAATCAGATCACTAGAGAATAAAGGTATTTCTGCTTATACCAATGGTGACTATAATAAAGCTGAAGAATATTATGAGCAGGCCATTGTATTAGGGCTAGAGAAAAAAATAAAAAACAACGCATTTCAATACTATTTGAACTTACTTTTAAAAAAAGGTGAGGCATTCAAAGTTGTTAGTTTGGCAGACTCTGCCTCTAAAGACACGAATAATTCGGATGAAAAAATAGATTTTCTTCTAGTAAAAGGTTTTGCATTAACAGATTTGGGAGATGTAAATGGAGTATTAAATACCCTTGTTAGTATAGGCAATATTTCGTCTGAAGAATACAGATCAAGATCAGTAAAATTGCTAAAGGCCGAGTATGAAAAATTAACTGGTAATTATACCAAAGCACAGAAATACTTAGTGTCCAATATAGAGAGTTATTCCGATGAGGGTGATTCATTAAATATGGCCGCTACCTTGGTAAAATTGTCCACAGTAAAAACTGTGAATGGCAAGTATGACAATGCACTTCACGATTTAATTGAAGCTGAAAGGTTATACAATAGTAGTGAATACGATTATGGCCGTGGATTGTGCTATTACCAGTTAGGCGGATTGTATTCTGATCTGGGACAGATTGATTTATCAGTTGAGTACTATTTTAAGGCATTAGAGATATTTAAGAACCAAAATAACAAGAAGGAGCTCGCTGAAACATATCATGAGCTTGCCTGGATGTACTCAAAGCAAGACAAAAAGAGAGCACGCACTTTACTTAAGAGGGCAGAAATTATCAGTGATGAAATTGGTAATAAGTCTCTGAAGGCAGTCATTTATAATTATTTAGGCACATTATTTACAGCACAGAATAATTTCGATAGTGCCATCATTGCTTATCAGAAAAGTGCTCAGATTAAGAGACAATTAAATCACAAAAGGGGCGAGGCTGTAGCTATATTCAACCTGGGTTATGTGTATGAAAAGCTTGGTGAAGATAAGAAAGCATTAGAAAATTATTTGCTCACTTATCCGGTAGATCTTGATATGGGCAATCAGTTTGGTGCTGCTATTAGTGAGTACACCATTGCCAATGTGTACATTAAGTTAGGTGAATATGATAAAGCACGTGAATTTATAGAAAAAGCCATTGAGCGTGCAGAAAGGCTAGGCGCAAAATCGATCATGGTAGAGTGCTTTCTGGTAAAGTCTAAGCTGTATGAAAAGCAAGGTAAAGCAACCATTGCTTTAGATTATTTTAAAAGATATTCTACTCTTAAAGACAGTGTATTTAGCACGGAGAAAGAAATGAGACTGGCAGAATTAGAAGCCAGATATACTTTAAAGCAGAAAGATCAGGAAATTAGGGTTCTAAACCTTGAGAATGAGAACAGGCAACAAAGTTTGGAATTGCAGAGCAAAACAATTAAAAATCAGCGATTTATTTTGGGCTTGGTAACACTTGGCATAGTAAGTATTTGTATTGTGTTATTTATCACATTCAGGCTGCTTAAAATTAGAAGTAATACTAACAAGCAGTTGAAAGAGCTAAATAGGGAAATAAGTGAAAAATCTGAAGAAATAACGGCACAGTCAGAAGAATTGCGAGAGGCTAATGAAGAAATTTTATCGCTCAATGAAGGACTTGAGGAAGAAGTGGTACGTAGAACCAAGCAATTAAATGACGCACACAAAGATCTGGATACATTTTTCTACCATGCCGCACATGACTTTAGACGTCCGTTAACCACATTTCAGGGATTGGCCGAAATAGCTAAAACTGTGGTTAAAGAAGAAAGTGCCCTTGAACTCTTTGAAAAAGTAAAAGACACAGCAGGTAGCCTAAATAGAATGGTGAATAAATTAAAGGCTGTGAGTATTGTTGGTTTTGATAGATTAGAGAGGAAAAACCTTGATTTTAAGGAATTGATTGATAGAAGAATTTCAAAACAGGAATATTTATTTAAAGAATATAATGTACAGATAGACACAGAATTAGAAATCACTGAATTTAAGTCTTCGAAAGATATTCTGGAGATTATTGTAGATAATCTATTAGAAAATGCGATTCTTTTTAGTAAAAAAGAAGTTGTTAATCATATAAAACTTTCGTCAAGACAAAAGGACAAAAATATAATTATTACTGTTAGTGATAATGGTCAGGGTATTGACCCAGCCTTAGTTGATAAAGTGTTTGAGTTATACTTTCGAGGAAATGAGACCTCCCAGGGAAATGGGTTAGGATTGTATATCACAAAAAAGGCTGTAGAACGGTTAAAAGGATCTATTGATTTTACTACCGAACTCGGTGTAGGGAGTAGGTTTGTTGTTACCCTTCCATTATAAAATCACTGTTTTCGTCACTTTTATTATTCTTTAATATAAAATAATATTCTGCATTACACCTATATTATTAATATGTTAAGAATAATATTCTGTATATATAATTTATACAGTGTAAAAACTCTACTCATTTAATTCCGCCATTATATTAATTTTTCCGATCGTTTTATTTATAGTTTATTTTCATGATAACCTTACATGAAACTTACATATCGAATATTCAATCGTTTGGCTGGTAGATACCTATTTACCTTTGCAGCACAAAAGAACCCAGAAATATCAATTTAAAATGAAAAATTTATTAGTAGCCCTAGCATTAGTTGCAAACTTAACAGCATTTGGTTTTGAGCGTTCAAAAGTTAAAGTAACGAACGACTCAACTGCAATCTTTAAAGTGTATTACACGAGCCCAGTATCTAACAAAGTTAGAGTGAACATCTACAACGAAGATGGAAAGAAGGTTTTCTCTGAAATCATTAAAAACGAGAATGGTTTTGTAAGACCTTACAACATGAGTAATCTTCCTGCAGGTAACTATAAGTTCGAGATTGTAGATAATGAAGATGTAAGAGCTTACGAATTTGCATTTAACAATGCACCTGCTAATGCAGAAGGTTTAACAGTATTTGTGAACAAGTTTTCAGATAACAAATTCTTTTTAGGATTAGGTAACGCTTCTAATCAGGAAGTTACTATCAAAATTATTGACGAGAATAGAAATGAAGTTTATTCGGCTACAGAAAATGTGGTAAGCCAGTTCTCTCAGTTATTCAATTTAGAGGCAGTAAAATCAGGCGTTACTTTCAAAGTAATGAGCAACGGTAAAACTGTTAAAGAAATTACTTTCTAATAAAGAAAGAGTTTAGGTTGATTGAACCCGGTTTCAGAAATGAGACCGGGTTTTTTGTTGTAAAATTTATGCTCAAATTGTTGCCTAAATCATCAAATTTGGCAATATTCGAGGATGCAAAAAATCTACATGGGCATACATTATTCTGTGAGACTTCTTCAGTGCTCATTTGTAGGTTTGCTTGCCAACCCTCTTAACCTTACCAACCTACAGCCAATTTTTAATTGCTAGATTGAAGTTATTGCTCAGCTTAATCTAGTTATTAACAAAATTTATTTTAATGAATAATAAATATTCACTTGCCATCCACGGTGGGGCAGGTACAATACTCAAATCAAAAATGAGTCCTGAGCAGGAGGCTACCTATAAAGCGGTGCTGGAGGAATCATTAGCAAAAGGCCAGAAGATATTAGCAAAAGGAGGCAATTCCTTAGATGCTGTGGAAGTAGCTGTAACAGTGTTAGAAGACAGCCATTTATTTAATGCCGGAAAAGGAGCAGTTTTTACTGCAGATGGCAAGCATGAAATGGAAGCTTCTATAATGTGTGGTAAAACCTTGGAAGCTGGTGCGGTTGCAGGAATAACTACACTTAAAAATCCGGTGACCTTAGCCCGAAAAATATTGGAGGATAACAATTATGTATTTCTATCGGGTAATGGTGCAGAAGAATATGGTGTTCTACATAAGTTAGAAACAGTTACTAATGATTATTTCTATTCAGATATGCGTTATGAGCAATGGCAGGCCTTGAAAGGCTCCGATAAAACAGCTCTTGATCATACAGATGATAGAAAGTTCGGAACGGTAGGCGCTGTAGCTTTAGATAGGCATGGCAATATTGCTGCAGCTACTTCTACCGGTGGATTAACGAATAAAAAATATGGCAGAATAGGCGATAGCTCTGTAATAGGTAGTGGTGTGTATGCAAATAATGATACTTGCGCTATCTCTTGTACTGGCTATGGTGAGTTTTTTCTTAGGGGTGTTGTTGCGTATGACATTTCATGTTTAATGGAATATGGTAAACTGTCTTTGCAGCAAGCAGCTGATAAAGTGATTATGGAAAAGCAGACCAAACTTGGTGGGGAAGGCGGTATTGTTGGGGTAGATGCAAAAGGTAATATTGCTTTGGTTTTTAATTCTGAAGGAATGTATAGAGGTATGGTCTCAGAATCATCTTCACCTAAAGCGTTTATTTTCAATGTTTAGTTCCAACTGAAAAATAGTACAGGTGGAATTAACAGTAACATAGCCAATATCGAAAGGAGAATAAAAAGTGGCAGCATCCACTTAAACCATTTTTCATAAGGGATATTGGCTATGGTTAAAACACCCATAGTCACTCCGCTGGTAGGTATAATTAGGTTAGATAGGCCATCACCCAATTGAAAAGCCAATACAGCTGTCTGCCTCGAAACTTCAATTAAATCGCTTAATGGAGCCATTATAGGCATCGTTAACGCTGCCTGGCCACTACCTGATGGCAAGAAGAAGTTAAGAAAGGTTTGTACCCCAAACATCAGTTGAACTGATACAGCATTAGGAAAACCATCTACACTGCTCGCCATTGCATTAAGAATGGTATCAATTATTTTGCCGTCAGATGCGATGATTAATATGCCTTTGGCAATGGCGATCACGAAAGTCACTTTAATCATTTCAGAAGCACCTTTTACAAAACTGTCTATTGCAACACCACTATTCATTCTAAACACCAATGCCGAAATTACTGCCATGCAAACGAATAAAGCTGATATCTCATTAATGTACCAATCCCATGCATTTACGCCATAGACAAGTGCTACCAGCCCAAGTAAGAAAATAATGATCACAGCTCTGTGTCTGCTAGCAAATGTGATATTCTCCTGAGCTTGATTTTTATATTTCGATGTTTTGTCAATGTCAAACATGGGGCTTTTCTCAGGGCTCTTTTCTATTTTGTTTGCATAAACAACTACGAATAGGATGGCAGCTGTCGTGAGAATTACCCAAACAACAAGCCTGTATTCCCAGCCACTAAAAGGGGCTAATTCAGCGATGCCTTGTGCAATGCCTACTGTAAATGGGTTTAAAAAAGCTCCGGCAAAACCTGCACCCGCACCCACGAAGGGGATACTCACACCAACTACTGAATCATACCCAAGCGCAAAAGATAAGGGTAGAGTTATTAATATAAACACTAAAACCTCTTCACTCATGCCAAAAGTTGCACCAGCAATAGAGAATAAGATCATTAATAATGGAATAACTAATTTTTTGTACGCCTTATTTTTCTGACTAGCAATGACCACACTTTGCAAGCCCGCCTCAATGGCACCAGTTTCGTTGATAACCCCAAAAGAACCGGCTACCAAAAATATAAAAACAATTATCTGTGCGGAGGAGAGAAACCCTTTGATTGGGGCAAGGATAAAATCGAAAATATTTGATGGGTTCGATGCGACTTCTTTGTAACTATCAGCTACAACTAATTCTTTGCCATTAATCACCTCCCTGTCAAATTCGCCTGAAGGCACTATCCAGGTAAGTATTGAGAAAACAAAAAGTATGGCAATTAATAGGAGTAGCGTGTCTGGTAGTTTAAATTTCATTTGTTGTATGCCTGTGAATAAACTATTTAACTAAAATTTAGTTGACGAGCGAAAATTTATCTCCCGGCAATAATACACTAACTTGAAGGTTTTTGGCGCCTAGTAAGTGATTGTTTTTATGTAATTCATTATCCTTATTAATCACACGTATTACTTGCGACAAGCCTATTACTTCTGCACTATCACCTTTTACAATGATCGCTGTAGATTCATCAATGCCTAAACCCATTAACTGTGGGTATTCAATGCAAACACTGAATAAGCGATTATACCTCGCTCGTTTAATAAAATGCTGATCGACAATGGCTGTGGTAAGTAGACCCAATCCTTCGGCTGTAATAATATTGTTACCCTCAATTGATCTAAGTGTATTATCATAGTCAGGGTAGTTTCGTTCATCTCCGGTTATTATCACTTCGCTCATTACTGCTGCACCTGCACTTGTGCCGGCAATAACACTTCCGTTAGTATAAGCTGTTTTAATAGCCTTTCTTATGTCAGTGCCAGCAATAATATCCATAAACTTATTCTGGTCACCCCCTGAAATATAGATGAGTGAGGCGTTTGATAAGGAATCAATTTGAGCCCGAGTAGGCAATTCACCTTTTTTAATATTCATACCAGTGATATTGGTAATACCAGCTTCAGTGAATTGTAGTTTAGAATAATAGATTGCGGAATCCGGCTCGGAGCTAGACATGGGAAGAATTATGCCGTAACCACCTCGTTTAAGGTTTGCAAGCTCAATAATTTTGTTTACCAAGATAGGAGGGCGTTTACCACCTCCAATAATGAAAAGTTGCCCTTTGGCTGTATTGATTATTTCATTTTGAATCTCTTCATTTTGTTGTGGCTGATTACAAGAAAATAAAAATGAGAGCGTACAGAAAAGTATAAATGATAGTTGCTTCATAGAATTAGTAAAGTTATAAAAAAGAGGCCTCAACCGTTGTTGCAGGCCTCTTTTAACAAAAAGTATTCCACCTAAACCAAATGAATACTTTTATGGGATGAAGAATATTTCCAGTGGGTCGCTATAGTCGGAGCTCAATGTTACCACATTCTCACCGTTTAAGTCAGACATGAAAATACTTCCTGAAAGTGAAACTGTATAATATAACTTATTATTGATGTTGTCTATAGCTAATCCATACACTCGGTCGCTCACTTCAACAATGTTCTGTATATCTGTACCATCCAGATTTGCACTTTTAATAAAGCCATTTTGATTATCGTCAAAGTAGATTCTTTCATTGCCTTTGTCTACAGTAATGCCATACCCAAAGCCACCACCCGCGAAGTCTATAATTCTTGAAACACCACTACCATCCGTTCCTCCAACCCAAACAGACTCAGCATCGAAATCAACGCATGTGATATATAAATTATCATTATAATAATCGATACCTACAGGCAAACTGAAAAGTGGGTCATCCGAAATGTCATATAATATTGTTGATGTTCCATCGCTTAAATTAATTTTATAAACAGCGTCTACACCTCGATCAGTGACATACGCGAATCCATTCTCAGAATCTATAGCAACTCCTCTTGGAGATGTAAGACCTGAAGCTACTGTTTCTAAATTCTCTCCATTAAGATCAACTCTCATTAATGATCCTTCGCTGTTATTTGTAAAGTACATTACTTCATTCACCGGATCATAATCTAACCCATAGCCTGTTGCATCTATTTGAATCGAACCTCCATTTACTAATTCTATTGATTGTAAATCTGCATCTATTAAATATAAGTCAACGAGTAATGCCTCAGGGTCTTTTATTGTTACTGTTTTCTCAACAAAGTCAAGGTCGTTATCTGTAACAGCCGTTAAGGTAACCTTATAACTACCTGGGCTTTCATAAAAATGAGAGGGGTTGGCTTCTGCCGAAGATGTTCCGTCACCAAAAGACCAGCTGTAAGTAGCTGTTTTACCTTCCGCCACTCTGGTTTCATTAGTGAATGTGACAGTAGCAGGAGCAAAGGCCTCATTATCAATGCTGAATGAATAATCTACATCCACTGTTGATGCCTGCGGTACAGGAAAATCATCATCACTGCTGCACGAAAATATAAGCGCAGCGAGAATCAATACAATTATTTTATCTATTATATTTTTCATTATTTCTTTAGTTAGATTTTCTAATGATAAGACCTCGTATATCTACTGTTGTGTCAACGAGTACTTTTTCATCTGTGCCATCAAGGTTGGCCTCTTTAATTATCCCATCTCTACTGGCGAAGTAGAATTTCCCAGTTTCATTATTAATGGCTATACCGTAAACGCGATCAGAAGGAGATCCAACAGATTCTATATTTGTACCATCTAAATCTGCTCTCAGAATATTGCCGCCATCGTTATCATCAAAGTAGATTTTCTCATTCACTTTGTCTATTTCTAAACCATATCCGAAACCACCTGATCCATAATCTATTATTTTGGAGATTCCAGACCCATCTACGCTGCCTGTCCAAACAGTCTCAGCATCAAAATCTACTGCGGTTGCAAAAAGATTTCCATCATATAAATCCAAGCCGACAGGCAAAAGGAAGAAGCTATCGTCAGCAACACTGTAAACTGTATTCTTTGTGCCTGTTGAAATATCTACTTCTGTAATTTGATCAGAAGACCTTTCCGTCACGAACAACCTGTTATTGGCTATATCAAGTGCAATATCTCTTGGGCCATTTAGACCGTCAGTAATTTCAACTTGGTTTCCTCCATTAATTGAATTTCTGAATACTTTGAAAACATCATCATCAGAGAAATAGAGTTCATCAAATTCTGGATCGTAAGCCAAACCAAAACTAAAACCAGGCAGATCAAATACATCAACAACTGTTTCTGGATCATTCAAATTGATTTTTTGAACTTTTAAATCTGTATTGTTTATGAAGTAAAGCTCAAAATCGTTTGGATTAATTGTAATAGTTACTGTTGAAGAACTTTCACCCCCAGTACCTGTTGCTGTTAATGTAACATCATAGTCACCAGCTTCTGTATAGATGAATGTTGGATTTTCCTCAGTGCTGGTTGAGTTGTTGACGTCACCAAAATCCCAGACGAAACTTAATCCATTTACAGTTTCGTTGATGAATTGTACAGTGGTAGAAACCCTTAAATCATCTGAATTCTCAACTGAGAATGCCGTTTCAGGGATCAATCCTTCTATAACAACCTCTTGTGTCGCTATATCTCGCTGCCCATTTCCTGAAGCTTCAAGTGTAACCGTAAAAGTACCGGGACCACTATAAACATGTGTTACAGCTTTCCCGACAGCTACATTTCCATCTCCAAATGACCATTTGAATGAGAATGCATTTGAAGAAGATGCTGTGAACATGACTTCTTCACCTTGTTTTAAAATGCTTGATTCTGCAATGGTAAAATCAGCAGTAGGAGCAGGCCCCAACTCATTATCATCATCAGAGCAACCTCCAATAATGACTAACGACAGAAGGAGCGCCATTAACCATAAGTTATTTTTAATATATGTCTTCATTTTAATTATATTCAGGGTTTTGTACTAATGTTCCATCTGAGATGTTAATCTCTCTTCTTGGTATTGGAAAAATTCTTCTGAAGCTTTCCAGGCCTCTTATTGTTTCCATTCTTCCATAGCGCACCATATCAAACCAGTAGTGGCCTTCATAGGCAAACTCAGCTCTTCGCTCATTCAGCAGCGTTGTAATCAATTCAGCATCACTTGCTATATTGGTGAGTGACGTTAAACCCGCCCTGTTTCTAACGGCATTTAAATCTGGCAAAGCATCGTTAGGCACTCCACTTCGTCCTAAGGCTTCTGCTCTTATCAAATACATTTCAGAAAGGCGAATAACAATTGTATTTTCACCATCTTCTATAGCTTCAGTACCATATTTAATGCATCTGTTTAGTCCATTTCCTAACGTTTCGAAGAGCATTCCTCGCTCATTCTCATTACGGTTAGATAAAAAGTCAATTAATCCATCTGTGACAGAAACTTCTGGCGGATTATTATACATTTCGATAGACCAAACATTGGGGTCATCTTGTTGGATAAACTCCAATTCAAAAATGGCTTCAGCTGATTCTTCAGTGGTATATATCTCATTGTAATCTGGCGGAAGGGCACCTAGCTCATCAATAACCTCTGATGCTAATGTTTCTGCCAGGCCAAACTCATTTTGATACAAATGAACCCTTGCTTTTAGCGCTTTTGCTGCTGTTTGCGATGCAAAGAATGGGCTGCCATTTCCTAGTCTGTCAATGGCTTCTTGCAAATCTGATTCAATTTGAACGTAAGAATTAGCTACTGTAGCTCTTGCAGTTTCAGAAGGAGCGAGGGAAGGTTGCAATTTCAATGGTATTCCAAACTCCGAACCTGTGTTATAAAACTCGCCATACTGTCTCAGGGCATCAAAAAATGCTAACCCTCTTAAGAAGTACGCCTGACCGAGCATGTCATTTTTCTCAGATTCATCAAGTTCACCCACGTTAGGTACAGCTTCAATAACGGCATTAGCCGCATTAACCACATTGTATAGTGCAATCCAGCTGTCCTCCACATGAAAGTTAGAAACAGGAACTCTGCCACTTGCCAATTCTTGCCAGAAGGCCTGAAAAGCAGAAGCAGTACCATTTCCTGCCACCATTTCGGTTGCCAGAATGTATCTACCGCCATAATAATCACCATCTTGTAAGGCATGGTAAATACCGTTCACAGCAGAAGTTGCCGATTGTTTATCAATTATTGCCTCACTAGTAGGAATTAAATCCTCCGGTTGCTGATCTAATACATCGCAAGCCGAGAATAGTAAGGCACTAAAAAGTATATGTTTAATTTTCATCATTTCTAAATTTTAAAGTCCTATGTTAATTCCGAAACTATAGGTTCTTGCCTGACCAAGCGTACCAAAATCTTCGCCTTGTAAACTGTTTAAGTCATCTGTTGAAGCGGTATTAGTTGATACTTCTGGGTCGAAGCCTAAATAATCAGTCCAGGTGATGAGGTTTCTGCCTTGTACGAAAACCTGAACACTCGATAACTTAGCTTTGCTGATAATAGACGATGGCAGGTTATATGAAAGCTTAATATTTTTAAGTCTTACGTAATCACCATCTTCTAAATATTGCGTGCTAAATCTTTGCCATTGGGCATCAGGATCGTTCGGACCTGCCAAAGAAGGCCTTGGAATATCTGTAATATCTCCCGGCTGTCTCCAGTAGTTCAAAGATTCTATACTCTGATTCCCGTAGGGGAGACCACTTTGTAAAGATCCATAGTTCTGATAGGCATGTCTACTTTGATTAAAGATTTTATTGCCTCCGCTGAACTGGAAGAACACTTCTAAAGCAAGACCTTTGTAACGGAATGTGTTGCTCACACCACCATAATAGGTTGGTAAACCAGAGCCAACAGCCTGTCTATCATCCAGGTTAATGATGCCATCACCGTTTAAATCTTCAAATACTGCGTCTCCGGTAAACGGATCAACACCCAAAAATTTGATCAGATTTAACTGGCTTATTGCCAGACCTTCTCTCATAACAAAGTTTCTACTTAGAATTTGGCCATCATTTACAACATCTACCACCTCGTTTTCCAAGTGCGTGTAGTTCACGCTTGCATCCCAGCTGAAATCTCCAAGTTTTAATACTTTGGCATTGATACCCAACTCAAACCCCTTGTTTTGAATCTCGCCAAAATTTGACTGGATAATTCTAAAACCTGTTGTGCCAGGCACATCTTCCTGTAGAAGTAAGTCTGTGGTGGTTTTTTCAAAATAATCTGCAGTAATGCTAATTCGATCATCTAAGAGACCTAAATCAATTCCTAAGTCTAATTGTGCTGTTTTTTCCCACGATAAATCAGGGTTCTCAAGAATATCAGGTGATGTTCCACCTTGACCTGCATAAGAGGAGGTAAGGCTGTAAGCACCTCGCCAGGTGAAATCGCCTATGGCTGCATTTCCTGTAATACCATAGCTGGCCCGCAGCTTCAGATTGCTAACAACCTCTTTTAAAGGTGAAAAGAAGTTTTCTTCTGAAACTCTCCAGCCTAATGAACCAGAAGGGAATGTACCGTATTGGTTGTTGTCACCAAACCTAGACGAACCATCAGTTCTGATAGTGAAATTAGCTAAATACTTATCGTTAAAGCTATAATTAACCCGACCGATGTAGGAAGCAAAACCAAAAGAAGTGGAACCAGAAGTACCAGTTCTATTGGCTGCAGTAGATATTTTTATTATCTGATTTGATGGGAAACCTGTACCTTCTACTGTTGAGAAATCTTGTCTAGATTCCTGAAGAGTATATCCCGCCAGGAAATTGAAAGAATGCCCACCATCAAGGTTTAAATCATAGGTAAGTGTGTTTTCACTTAACCACGCAAGCTCTTCAAATGTTCCATACGTTCCGCTACCAGTACTTGCATTACTGTTATTTGTGCCTGAAGGAATATACGCTTCATCTGTTAATGAATTAAAATCAGCCGACCAGGTAGACTTGAATGTAAGACCATCCAGAATTTCATAGGTGGCAAAAGTAGATGCCAATACTCTACTGGTAACGGATGTATTTGTGTATTGCTCAGCGATGAGCAGTGGGTTTTCTAGCGCCCACCAGCCGTTGTAATTAAATGGGTTAGCATACGAACCGTCATCTTCAATGATTGGTGCTGTAGGATCCCAGGCCTGAGCATTAACAACCACACCATATTCGTCATTCTCATTAATTGTTCTTTGATGGTTAGTTCTAGAAACTAGAAGATTGGCTCCCAAACCTAATTTATCTGTGGCAGAATGGTCAATATTCAATCGACCTGAAATACGTTCAAATTCCTGACCTACCTGAATACCTTCCTGATTGAAGTAGTTACCTGAAACGAAGAACTTCGTTTTTTCATCACCTCCTTGAGCACTCACATCAAAATTGTGAGCAAGTGCCGTTCTAAAGATATAATCATAAGCATTATATGTTGGCAAATTAGGGTCATTAGGGTCACCCAAGGTTGAATTCCAATAATTTGACCCTAATCCGTCAAACTCAGCCGCTGCATTCATGAACTCAATCCATTGTCTTGAATTCATAAGGTCAGGTGTATTGGCAATTTTCGAAACACTGGTATTATAACCGATATTAAATTTCGTTTTACCAGCACTTCCACGTTTTGTTGTGATAATAATTACACCATTAGCACCTCTTGAACCATAGATAGCAGCTGCGGAGGCATCTTTTAATACTGAAATAGATTCAATGTCGTTAGGATTAATATCAGCTAATGGGTTAACAGGCTGAATATTAGCATTCAGTGCTGAATTATTACCTGTAACAATTGGAATACCATCTACCACATATAACGGCTGACTACTGGCGTTAATTGATGTAACGCCTCTGATGTTTACATTAATAGCAGCACCTGGTGTTGCCGAAGAGGTAGAAATGTTCAAACCTGAGGTTCTACCTTGAATAGCACCATCGAAACTGTAATTCGCTGGTACGTTTTCAATAACATCATTCTCTAATGTTGAAATAGAACTTGTGATATCTTTTCGCTTTTGAGTTCCGTAACCTACAACCACAACTTCTGAAAGTTGTGTGATATCAGGTACTAGTTGAACATCAATAACCGATTGATTTCCTACGGTAATTTCTTCCGTAACCATTCCCACAAAGGAGAATACAAGAATGTTTTCTGGCTCGGGTGCATTAATACTGTATGCACCATCAATATCTGTAACGGTACCTGTTGTGGTTCCTTTAATAACCACACTAACGCCAGGTAATGGTTCACCATCTTCGAAGGAGGTGACCTTGCCCGTTATTGTTGTTTGAGCTATTGCATATGTTGCAAAACACAAACACATAGATAAGAGCATTGCTATGCGCTTCATATAAGTAAGTTTAATTAGTTGATAAAAAGTATTAAATAGGGTGTGATCTTAACACGCTCCTTTAAGCGCTGATCAGTTGATAAGAAAAAATAAATCTAGCAGTTGAAGATAGGCTGCAAATTCAGTAAACTCATTGGCTTTGCGCCTTTTGCACCTATTGGACGTAGCGATGTTTTTGGTAAACGATTCATCAACACTTTTTCGATGTTATTTCAATGATAAGTTAATTTTAACTTTAAGTCAAGAATTTCAATTGTTTAAAATAATCACTTTTTTTCTTTCCACTATTGCACTATTCCTCGATATGACAATGTAAGTGCCTGACATTAAGTTAGATACATCCAGTCCATTTGTGTTTTGGCTATTGGCTGTGAAAATTAGATTTCCTGTTAAATCGTAAACAGAAATATTCATTGGGGCTGCTGATTCTATTTGTAGCATTCCTGTTTCACATGGGTTAGGGTAGATCAAAAGCTCATTTTTATCTTGTGATGGAATGGAAGTTATCACTCGAAACTGCACTATTTCAGAATAGCAAGATTCAATTAAACCATTAATAGCCTTTATCCTGTAGGAGACAAGTTCATTAGAACTTAAGTTAGTATCTGCTATGCTTCGCTCATTTCCTGCAATCTCTGCAAGCATTGTAAATTCACTGTCGTCTACTTTTTTTTCAATAACAAATTTTTCGGGGTTTTCAGATTCGTAATCAAACGAGATGATATTGTCTGTTATAGAAACATTAGTTGGCCTTGGCAACTCTGTTGCAAAGCTAAGATCTGCAGACTCGTTATCACCTAACACAATCAAAGAATTGTGGATGAAGGAGATTTGCATCTGATCAAACCCGGCTATATTTCTGTTGTCGCCTGAGCTATTCACCTGCTCGTTGGCAAAAGCACCATTGTTCGAGTTGTTGGTGATAACTATACTTGAATAACTGCCATCGCCAATAATTAAATGCTCATTATTCTCACTATATAAATCAACATAGGAGTTTCTATTAATGAGCAAACCATGCTTAAGGTTGTGTTTGGCTAAGCCATAAAATATTGCACTCGTGTTATTTTCATAATAATCTGTAGTTGTGCTGCTGTAGGCATCAGTAATCACTATGCCTTTCAGAAGCCCTATGCCATCTACAAATTCTAAATCACCATAAAAAGAGTTCAAGGGGTCAGATAAATTATTGGTCACCCATTTTTGGCCAGCAACTTTGGCATCTTCTCCTAGAAAGAAAGATGTGCTTTCATCTGCTTTCAATTTATCCGCTATTACCTGGCCATTTGGGTTGTCTAACAGAAATTGACTTAAAGCCTCGATATCATTACCAACAAAGAGAAACACATCCGTTGCTTTTATTTTGTTTCGTAAAGATGCATAGCCGCATTCTTCGTTAGGGGTTATATTTGGAACTAATTCAACTTCAATATTTAGATCTTCCAGAGCAGCTTTATAGTCTTCTTCTAGAGTGCTGTTCATATCTGAAACTATGATAGCCGATGACTTTTCCAGATCCGAAAGGATTTCCAAAACATCAGTATTTTCACTGATGCTGCTTGAACCGCTAATGATTACTCTTGACCTATTGTACTCACTTGTATTGGAAGAAGTATTTTCAGAATACATAGTTAGCTGAGTTTGTGTACTTAGATTATAGGAAGATTCATGCAGGAGCTGGGTGACTGTAATATCGGGTTCGTTTAGTTTACCGTCAGTATGGCTTAATGATGTTGCATGAAAGATGTTTACTGCTCCGGTTCCGTAAGCAGTACCAACATTATTTTCATCAATACAAAAGGCTGTTTGATCATCAACACCAATTCCACTTACCAACTCATCCGTTGCATCTAACCAATTGGTCATGAACGCGATGAGTCTGGGAAAACGGCCACGTTCAACAAAATGTGTGTCAACTATGTAGCCGTCTAATAAACTAATAAAATCATCTTTTAATGTGATTTTGGAATCCAAAACATCTTCAAGGGCTTGATCAGGGTAGAGGGTACCACTTTCTGCACTGTAAAACGGATTGGAAATGATAGCCATTCCTGCCGATGTTCCTGCAATCACTCCGCCTTCATTGAATTTGTCTACAATCGCATTTTGAACTTCTGAATTTTTATAAGTTAGATAATAGTCAGACTGATCACCACCCTTAAAAAAGAACACATCGTACTCCATTAGACTATTATAGGTATCCGTGCTATTGGCTTGTTCAGATGTGTTAATGACAAAGTTTTGAGCATCTACTGCACCCAGGCTTTTAAAATAATCCGGCAGCCATTCAGGATCACTGCTTTCTGAAAAGGCAATGATTGCTACTTTTTTATTGGTTGATTGATCAACTGCCCAACTATAGGGTTGGTTGCTCCAGCTCCAAGAATCATTTTTTTCGCTGCCACCACCAACAAGCATAAGTTTGCCCTGGGCATTGAGTTTACCGATTGTGAGAATTAGAAATAGGTATACAAGTATCTTCTTCATTGCATTTGATTTGATAAAAAGGAATTAGAAATAAAGGGAAATGCAATAATCTACTAACAGTCAAAAACTGGCTGTAGATTCCGAAGTTGAAGTGATTTACAAGCAATAATGTCTTGCATGACAACAAGTATAACAAAAATATTTGAATACCAATTCTAATATTGATAATCAAAAAATGCTAATGGCTGCTAATTTATTGGTTTAATGTCTTGTTTATGTAGCCATCCACCTGCTCTTCAAGAACGGCCAATGGAATAGAACCATTTCTCAAAACCACATGATGGAATTCTCGAATATTAAACTCATCGCCAAGGGCCTCTTCTGCTTTTTTACGTAAGGCTTTTATTTTTATTTCACCGATTTTATAGCTTATTGCTTGCCCTGGCCAGCCAATGTAACGATCAATTTCAGTTGTAACTTCATGGATGGAAAGAGCAGTATTGTTGGCCATATAGTCCAGGGCTTGCTGTCTCGTCCAGCCTTTGTAATGAATTCCTGTATCAACAACCAATCTGCAAGCACGCCACATTTCATACGTATATCTTCCAAATAAGTCGTAAGGAGTTTCATACATTCCCATTTCTTCGCCCAGATATTCACTGTATAATCCCCAACCTTCGCCAAATGCACTGATGTAATAGTTATTTCTGAATTCCGGGATATTGTCTAACTCAGACGCTATTGCTCCTTGCAAATGGTGCCCTGGAACTGCCTCATGAAGCGTTAGCGCTGGCATCGTGTACAACGTTCTACTAGGCAAGTTGTATGTATTCACCCAATATATTCCTGCTTTATGTGCTTCCCACGATCCACCAACATATCTTCCGGTTGTGTAAGTAGGAGCTATGCTCATAGGCACGGGCTCTACTGTAAATGGTAAAGAATATAAATGATCAAAAAGTTTTGGTAGCTGACCCTCTGCTTTTTTACTTAACCAAGAGGCATAGTTTAGTAGCTCTTGAGGCGTTTTAGGATAAAACTGCTCATCTGTACGTAAGAATTTAAGAAAGTCCTCAAACGAGCCTTCAAATTCAAGTTCTTCAATGATTTTGTCCATTTGGCTTCTAATTCTGGCCACTTCGCTAAGGCCAAGGTTATGGACAGAGTCCGGACTTAAGGGTAGCGTAGAATAATGCCTTACACGATTCTCGTAATATTCTTTGCCTTCTGGTACAAACATAATACCCGGCTGTTCCTTGGCTGCCTCCATATATTCATTACGCATTAACTGATCAAACTCTTTTAATGTGGTATTGATTGCAAGCAGCTCATTTTCAATGCTTTGTATAAGCTCTGTGTTTTCAGTATCAACAACATTTTGTAATTTTTTCAAAGGTTGATACATCACATTATTCTCAAGATCAAGCCAAGGCTGAAGTAATTGAATATTATTTTGCACTACTATTTTAGGCGCTACAACGCCCACTTCAATACCTCTTCTTACGAGTGCAATATTTTCTTTGAGCCTGTTATGATAATGAGGTAACCAACCTAAATAATCCACATAGTGCTCTGTGTTATCAAAAGGTAAATTAGGTACTACAAATGCCATTTGATTATAAAAACCACCTTCTGCATTGAAAGGAATTAGGTTCATTTTGTAGGTAACACCATCAACCATATCCCTTAATCTGATGAGCATTACTTTTTTGCTAATAAGGTCTTGCTCACCTAATGATTTATCAGAAAAAGACATTAATTGATCTATAAATTTTTTAATTGCTTCCGCATCTTCTTGCTGACTGGCTTCAGAGACTGAAGCCCATTCAGAATGAACGTGGTGACCATAGTATAGACTATCTTCTGGGGACGACATATAATCACCTATTTCTTTGAATAATGAATGTAACTGTTCGTTTTTAGATTCTGTGGCAGCTTCCTCACTAACGGGGTTACTGTTATCACAAGCTATAAGCCCAATAAAAAAGAGAAGGGGGAATAATTTTTTCATTTTCAAGTTTAAATAATTAAGATGACTACTTGTAGAGAATGATTTAAATATTTTTATCTTACAAGGTTGATTTTTGACGAGTGGTTGGCTAGAAATAAAATCGGAACAAATTAACTTGTGAACATGATTTTTGGAAGAAAAAGAAATAAAGAGGAAGTAGAGAAGTTCAAAGTGAGCCATTTAAAAAACCTAATGGTGTTAGCCAAAGCCGATGGCCAACTTTCTGAAATAGAACTTCATCTTTTAGAGGCAATTGCTCATAGAATTGGCCTTTCGAAAAATGATATAGAAACTATTGAAAAGAAATTGGATGACATTGAGTTTGTTCTTCCAAACAAATATGACGAGCGGTTGGAACAGTTTGAGGATTTATTAACACTCATGGCTATAGACGGTAATATAGATCCTGAAGAAGAAGAGGTGTGTAGAAAATTTGGTAAAAGATATGAATTAATGGAAACTACCATTGAAAAGATGATCAATAAGCACAAATGAGAAACGTTATTTAACTTTTAATTGATAGTCTACAAGCCAATTTCCAGCTAATTGAAATTTGTTGACCAGATCGAGCTCAAGCTTCGTACCCTGTAGTAACTAATGTATACTATCTTTATGCCGGATGCCTTTACAAAGAGATAATTATCCCTCTTTTAAAATGAATATGCTTCTTAAGTTATATCAACATATCTACTGCTATTAATATAATTCATAAAGAAATTCGATACAATTAAGAACCCAGGCATTTACCATTTAATGATAATATATTGCGCTCATGGAAATAGAGGAACTATTAAATTTTACAAAAGTATAAACGAACAACCCAAACTCTTCTGCCTATGATACGCTTTTTAATCACTGCAAAAAGAAATATTGCCAGGAACAAGGTATATGCTTTTATCAACTTCACAGGCCTTTCAATTGGCATAGCCCTTACTTTACTTATCTTTATTTACGTTAGAGAAGAAGTGAGTTATGATACCTTTCATTCAAAGTCTGAACGAATATATCGTTTAAAATATTCGCTTCCTGCACAAGGAATGGAGCTTGCCAGCAGCCCGCCACCGATAGCTCCGAAACTGCCTGATTATTTCAATGATGTGGAAACAACTGCACGTGTATTTGGAAGAAATGTGAGTATCAAAAGAGATAATAACCCAGAAGAGGTGTTTGAAGAAACGAATGTATTTTTTGTTGATACCACCTTCAATGACATTTTCGACCTTGAGTTTATTTCAGGTAATCCAAAAACTGCTTTAGCTGAAAATCAGGTAATTATAACAGAAGAAATGGCTGAAAAGTATTTTGGTAAGGATGACCCAATAGGCCAAACATTAAATTTTGCTAATAGAATAAGTTTTTCAGTTTCTGGGGTAGTAAAGATTTTTCCATCGAACAGCCATATTTTGTTTAACATGTTGCTGCCTTATAATAACATGTATGATCTGGAGAATGCTACGGCAGCTCAGATAATGCGTAATAATTTGTCAGCAAATTTTGTAATCAGCCATTCTTACACCTATGTGTTGCTAAAAGAAGGTGGTAATCCTCAGACTATAGATGATGGCATGGAGCAATTCATGAAAGACAATGCGAATGCAAACATGCAGTTGGGCCAAGTTTTTACGCTCATGCCTCTGGAAGATATTCATTTGAGCTCCACATTGCTCGCAGAACCAACGGCCACCAATTCCTGGTCAAATATTAATCTCTTCATCGCTGTAAGTATTCTAACCCTATTGATTGCTTCTATCAATTATGTGAATCTGGCTACAGCTCAGTCTTTTTCTAGAATTAAGGAGATTGGTATTCGTAAAGCATTGGGTTCAGGAAAAGGCCAGCTCATCAGACAATTTCTAAGTGAGGCGTTTTTATTTGTGCTTATCTCCATATTCTTTTCTTATTTACTGATCTATTTTGGTTTGCCTATTCTTAATGATCTGACCGGAAAAGACTTTGTTTATACTGAAGTAGTTGACTCTCAACTTTTGAGTATCACAGTTATTATTACTCTATTAATTACACTGCTGGCCGGCACCTATCCTGCATTTTTTGTTACTGGTTTCAATACTATAAATGCGTTAAAAGGCAAAAAAATACAGGCTACAGGTGGAGGAAGCTTACTGAGAAAGTCATTAGTTACTTTTCAATTAACTGTTGCTAGCTTTCTTTTGGTTGGATCAATTTTGATCTATAAACAACTCAATTTTATTAACAATAAATCTTTAGGTTTTGATAAAGATCAGGTAGTGATGATTCAGCTCTTCAGTCAAAACTTAAATAGCCTTTTTTCAGGTGCCGATTCTACTTTTCAAATGCGATTGAAAACTTTCTCTGACAAACTGGAAACACAATCAAGCATTAAAGCTACTACGAGAGTTTCAGCGCCCATCGGGCAGGGAGCAGTGTATAGAGGGGTTATTCCTGAAGGGTTTTCGCGTGAGGATAACATGATCATGGCCAATATTGGTGGTGATTATGACTTCCTAAGCACGTTTGATATAGAAGTGATTGCCGGCAGGGCGTTAAGTGAAGAGTTTCCATCGGATGTGTCGGGAGCATATTTGGTAAATGAAACAGCTGTGAAAGACTATAACTGGGGCACACCGGAGGAAGCCATTGGCAAGGATCTAAATATAGAAGGCCAACTGGGTACAGTAATAGGAGTGGTAAAGGATTTTCATTTTATAGGTCTCACCCAGCCATTAACTCCTTTATCTATTGGAATTAATTTGCAAAACAGTCCACTTCTGGCTGTAAAAGTAGTAGGCGATGATATTCAGGGTGTTGTTAAAAACATGGAAAGTTCCTGGAACGAGTTGTTCCCTGAAAAATCATTTGAATATACATTCCTTGAAGATGGTATTGCCAGACAGTATGCAGGGTTTAACAATTTTGGAGATATGATTAAGTATTTTAGCCTAATCGCCATCGTTATCTCATGTCTTGGTTTGTATGGAATGATACTCTATACCACACAGAGTAAGATGAAGGAAATTGGCATACGAAAAGTGCTGGGCGCTAGTGTAGGAACGATACTAAAATCGATCTTCAAAGAATTTTCAGTATTAATATTACTGGCTTTTACGATTGCAATACCAGTATCGTATTATGCCGCAGTTGATTGGTTAAATGCGTTCCAATATAAGATTGAAATAGATGTATTTACGTATGTTATAGGATTGGTAGTTATCCTAATTGTAGTTGGTATCACTATTGGATATAATGCCACTAAAGCTGCATTGATTAACCCGGTGGAAACATTAA
>NZ_JAVJUY010000337.1:0-2266 GCF_040220315.1 Fulvivirga sp. | reverse complement strand
AATGATTAAATCAGGTAATGCTGATTCAAAATACGCCACCAGTATTCCAGCAGTAATCACACCCAAATTGGCAATCACATCGTTTTTCGAAAAGATCCAGGTGGCACGCATGTGTACCTCACCCTGTTTATGCTTATTCAGTAATACAAGACAAACAACATTTGCGGTTAAGGCGAATAATGAAATAACAATCATAACGGTAGAAATTGGTTCACTGCCATATAAGAAGCGTCGAATAACTTCAAATATTATTCCGAATCCAAGTAGCATTTGAAGCATGCCACTCAACATGGATGAATTCGCTTTAGCCATTGCTGTTTTACCTATGACGTATAATGCCGATCCATAAACCATTGCATCCGCTAACATATCAAGTGAATCAGCGAGTAAGCCCGTTGACTCAGCATACAATCCAAACCCAAATTCAAATAAAAACATAACCCCATTAATCACTAATACAATGATTAAGAGATTACGTTGGTTCTTTGGATCTATTTCGTCATGACAACCGCAATTACTCATAAAAGTTACATTTCTAATTGTCGTATTTAATCGGCCGGGGTAATTTTATTATTCATTATGAGGCAATGCTAGTTCTTCTAAAAAGAAGGCTGCCAAATCGTGTCGGCCTGAAAGATTTGCTTTTTTATAAATGGAACGAGCCTGTTGTCTGGCAGTCGCTTCACTCACCCCCCTAAAATAAGCAACTTCTTTATGACTTAATCCTTTTAACAGAAATAACGCTATTTCTTTTTCTGAAGGTGTTAGGTTCCATCGCTCAAATTGATTATTTATTGAAGCACCTAATCCCTGTAATAATGCTTGAGTTTCATTTCGCCACTCTGTTGCTTCCTCTCTATTTTTCTGTAATTCCTGCGCCATTACTTTAACCAGCTGGCGAGACTGTTTTGCTTCATTTAATAAACGTAAAGAAATTACTAATGCACCGAAAATTGAAATTGCAAATACAATCCCTTCTATCACAATATGCGCACTTTCAGTCCCTTCTTGGATATCAGCAAGAATATCAATTGCTGCCAAAATACCGATAAATATAAAAGCACCTAACAAGAACAGTCGAAAACGACCTTCAAACATTATTTCATTCAAATCTAACATCTTAATTTATATAAACATTCACAAATGCAGGATAGTGATATTCCAGATAAGTCTGCATATTACAACTAAATACCCGTGAATTAATAGACAGGTTTTATGTATTAAATATGGAGAACTGATATGGATCAAAAAAATGAAATCAAAGTGTGGGATATACTTGTTAGAATTTTCCACTGGTCATTAGTTATTGCTTTTTTCATCGCCTACTTTACCGGCGAAGAAGAAAATAACTGGCACATCTATGCCGGCTATACTGTTTTAGGATTAATTTCATTTCGTGTTATATGGGGTTTTATCGGGACAAAACACGCGCGATTTTCTGATTTTATTTATTCACCACAAACGGTATTTCAATACTTTAAAGGTCTGTTAAGAAAACACCCAAAACACTATCTCGGTCATAATCCAGCTGGTGGGTGGATGGTGCTTCTTTTATTAACAAGTTTATTTGTTGTAACCGTGAGTGGACTAAAAGTTTATGCTTTAGAAGAAGGCAAAGGTCCTTTGGCTTCTTCTAGTGAATTAACATTAATCAGCGATTCTTATGCTAATGGCGGTGAATACGAATATGAGAGCAAAGAAGACCATGATGAGGAAGAAGAGTTCTGGGAAGAAATACATGAAGGGGCAACAAATTTTACTTTATTATTAATCGCCCTTCATATTATCGGTGTAATTGTGTCAAGCAAATATCATAATGAAAATCTTATTAAGGCGATGATAACTGGCAAGAAGAAAATCAATTAATATAGCTAGTGAGGAGTGATGATTGATTTATCACAGCAATTATTATTTTCTGACTGGCTTTCATACTCAAATTCAATGGTTGAGTGCGAGATATGAAATGATTCATTTAAGACATCTTTTATCTGGCCTTTAATCATTTCCGCATCCTGATATCCAGACTCAGAAATAACAACATGTGCTTCGAGTGATCGTTCATGTTCATTTAATTCCCATACATGCAAGTGGTGAACTTCTTTTATATTTTCAATCCCCTCCAGACTCTTGGTCACTTCATTGATGTCAATATCGGCCGGTACACTTTGCATCAAAATCCTGATTACGGATTTGATTTCGATATAACCATGAAAAAGAACATAACCCGCAATTAGAAAAGTACAAATCGTATCCACAATGTACCATT
>NZ_JAVJUY010000336.1:0-2227 GCF_040220315.1 Fulvivirga sp. | reverse complement strand
CCGAAATATTAAATGACCCCACTGCACATGCCGAGATGCTGGCCATCACCGCAGCCTGTAATTATTTAGGAACCAAGTATTTAAATGATTGCACGTTGTACGTGACATTAGAACCCTGTGGAATGTGCGGTGGAGCTCTTTATTGGTCACAAATAGGCAAGCTGGTTTACGCTGCCAGCGATGAAAAAAGGGGCTTTAGTTCATTGAATAAGAAAATAATCCATCCTAAAACAAAAGTAAGTCATGGCCTCATGGCAGAAGAAGCAGGCTCTTTGGTTACACAGTTCTTTCAGAAGTTGAGAGATAGCTAGTCGCTTGATAAAAGTCGCCAGTAACCAGCAACCAACAACCAACAACCAACAACCAGTAACCAACAACCAGTAACCAAAAACCAACAACCAGCAACCAGCCACCAGCCACCAATAACCAGACTCTACGCCCATAGCCCAATGCTCTAAGCTCTAAGCCCTCCGCCCTCCACCCCAATAGATTACCCCAATATTAATATCGATTTTGAGTATCGGTTTCGGTTTTATGTTCGCCCTTCGATGGTTATATTTGGAGTACCAGCCTGAAGGTCGGGCAGGTAACAAATTTGTAAAACTAAAAATCAAAAATATGTCATTTAAACTACCAGACTTACCATATGCGCACAATGCGCTTGAGCCACATATAGATGCAAGAACAATGGAAATTCACCATGGAAAGCATCATGCAGGCTATACCTCAAAATTAAACGATGCCATTAAAGGAACTGACCTTGAAGGTAAGTCCATTGAAGATTTATTAGCTAAGCATACAGATAACAATGCTGTAAGAAACAATGGTGGGGGTTTTTATAACCACAGCTTATTTTGGTCTGTGATGTCTCCAAAAGGCGGTGGAAAACCTTCAGGAGTATTAGCGGATGCTATTAACGCAGCTTATGGTTCATTCGATAAGTTTAAAGAAGAGTTTTCTAACGCAGCCGCTACCAGATTCGGCTCTGGTTGGGCGTGGCTATGCGTTCATAAAGGAGGAAAAGTAGAAGTTTGTTCAAGCCCTAACCAAGATAATCCGCTAATGCCAAATGTTGGTTGCGGAGGAACGCCTATCCTTGGTTTAGACGTTTGGGAGCACGCCTACTACCTTAACTATCA
Source organism: Fulvivirga sp. (assembly GCF_040220315.1). Taxonomy (GTDB): domain Bacteria; phylum Bacteroidota; class Bacteroidia; order Cytophagales; family Cyclobacteriaceae; genus Fulvivirga. The sequence goes on along the minus strand of NZ_JAVJUY010000336.1, from coordinate 1,088 downwards.
AAACAGAAGGCCAGACTACATTTCTGCTTTCTTTAATGTAATCAACTGGGATGAAGTGAGTAAAAGATACGCTGCAGGCAAATAATTATCAGCTGTATGATCATAACTATAAAAGTCTCGCAGTAATGTGAGACTTTTTTGTTATTTAAATCATCAATTAACTGATTTATCTACTCTAGTTTCCTATTCAGCTCTTTAACAATTTCGTCTAGTTCCAGTGCCGAGTGCTTTACCTCTTCTAGCATTTCTTCTTTTTCGTCCTGGTTAAGATAATCAGATTCCCATAAGGAGATTAGGCCAAGAATCCGTGCTAGAGGACCTCTGATATTGTGCGAGTTGTGGTAGGCATAATCAGATAGTTTTTTGTTCTTTATCACCAACTCTTTGGTAGTTTCATCCATTTTCTGCTCTAACAGATGGTTCAGCTCCAGAATGCGCTCAGATTGTCTCTGAATGCTATCCTTTTGACTAATTAATTTCTCATTCTGAGTAGTGATTTGCGCATTTTTATTCTTAAGAAGCTCGTTTTTCCTCTTATTTATTCGCAGATACCTAAAAATGATAATTAAAAGAGTCATGCTGAGTATTATGCCCATAACTAGGATTATATTAAATCGCTTTGTGGCCAGCGCTTTATCATTTTGCAGTTGATTAATTTTCTTTAGCTGATCAATCTGCTTTTGTGCGTTTTCCAATTCAAACTGAGAACGGTTTAAATCGAAATCTGATTTTACCCGAACGTTGGTTAAAGAATCATGAATATAGTCTAGTCGTTTTGCAAACTGGTTTAATTTTACTGGTTGATTGGTCTTGAGGAAATAATCATAAATGAAATCAGTAACAAATTGCAAATGTCCTCTATCATATACCTTGTTAACAATGGATAATGCCCGGTTAAGGTAAACCTGTGTACTATCCAAGTTTTGCTGCTCATAATAAGAGATGGCAATGATTCCTAACAATCCGTATTGACTGCTATAGTTACGCTGTTTTATGCTGTACTTTAAATCTTCCTTGGCCAAAAGTATGGCACTATCGTATTTACTTTCTTCTAACAAAAATTGAGAGAGGTTTCCCTTTGCATTGTG
>NZ_JAVJUY010000335.1:0-13530 GCF_040220315.1 Fulvivirga sp. | reverse complement strand
AAAAACCCGAATTGAGGGCCAAGATGAACATTTAATACTTTGGCAAAGTTCTTCTTCAATAAAATAGGCACTTCGATATAAGTTAAATCGAAATCCTCAGCTCCTTTAAAAGAATAAAGCACTTCTGGTTGAATAAATATACCAGCTGCACCGATCTCTAAAAATGCACCAACGTGATACCCTGTTTTACCATCAGGATCACCGTCAGCATCAACATTTGCGAAGTTTACACCTCCTTTAATTCCACCTGATATTTGTGCATAACCAAAAGAAGAAATGGCTATAAAAGAAAATAAAAGTAATAACTTTTTCATTTTAAAAAATTTTAAGGGTTTAAAAAAATAGCTCTAATTGAATATTGATATTAACATAAAAAGACCGATTTTCCAACCGGTCTTTATCAAATTGATCTTAATTCGTTATTTAGTTCCCGAATAATTTCCAACCTACATAAAGCTGAAAAACTCTGTTTTTAGACTCGGATGCTCCATCAAAATCATTGATATCAGAAAGTCCCAAATTATATCTAACACCACCTACAAATCCTGCTGGCAAATCTACTTGACCACCTATTGAAAAAGACAAATCCGTCCCTTTTAAGTTGTCATCAAATTCATTGCCATCTTCATCTTCTGCAGATAAAAGAAAACCTAACTGTGGTCCAGCATGTAAACTTATCATTTCATTGATGTTATAACGCACTAGTAACGGAACGTTTAAGTAGTTTATTTTCGCTTCGAAAGTAGAACCACTGAAGTCTTGCTCAAACCCTTGAGCACTGTAAAGTAATTCAGGCTGTAATCCAAGATTATCGGAAAACATAATTACTCCAAAACCGCCAAAGTGAAAAGCCGTTCGAGCATCTGTTGAACCTTCGGTATCAACATTTGCAAAATTTAACCCTGCTTTTGCACCAACAGTTACTTGAGCATTTACTGAATAAATTGCCCCTAAAACAAATAATGATAAAATAGTAATTTTTTTCATAGTTATTTCTATTTAGTGATACATCAAATATATAAAAATTATAACATCAAAAAACTAACGCCTGTTAGTTTAGCGGAAATTTTACACCAAAGGCAAAAACAGCCTGATCGAAATCGCTTAATACAAACCTCAATTCAGTAAAAGGAACCACCGAACCTCCAACATCAAAATTAGCTCCTGCTCCAATATTCAAGCCTAATTCAGTATCGGATCTTTCGGGTCCTAAGACACCTGAATCTATCGATATCCTTGCTAGATTAAGTCCACCAAGTGCATACGCGCTAACCGACCCAGACTCTGCGAAGTAGTAATTAAGGTTTACATTTAGTTCCCAAAAATTGAGAGGGTCTTCAGCAAAATAGTAGTTGAAACTAGGGGAAATTGAGAGGTCATTTTTAAAAAAGAACTCACCAACAACACCGATGCCTAGTTCTTCAATTTCAGTGCCATAGACCAAGTTTCCACCTATTCTTCTTTGTGACATTGCCGAGACGGCAATTGTTAAAAATAATGCAAGTAAAAATGTCTTTTTCATAGTTTCTAATTTTGTTGCGCTAATTAAATAAATCTTTAGATACTTTATTGGGTAACGTGACAATTAATTTATCATTCATTTCCATTGCTCTCTTAATAGCAAAAACAGCCTCCTTATTTCTTGCCCAACTTCTTCTAGCTATTCCATTATTTACATCATAGAAAAGCATATTTTTAAGCCTCTTCTCGGCTTCATCCGAACCATCTAAGAGCATTCCAAATCCACCATTAACTACTTCACCCCAGCCTACTCCGCCTCCATTGTGTATAGATACCCAGGTGGCTCCTCTAAATGAATCTCCAATCACGTTATGAATGGCCATATCTGCCGTAAATTTGGAGCCGTCATAAATGTTCGATGTTTCTCTGTATGGACTATCTGTACCTGATACATCATGATGATCCCTACCTAAAACTATTTCAGCTAACTCTCCTTTACTAATAGCCTTATTAAAGGCTTTTGCTATTTCTATTCGCCCCAGTGCATCAGCATACAATATTCTAGCCTGACTACCTACCACCAATTTATTCTCCATAGCGGCTTCAATCCATTGAATATTATCCGCCATTTGTTGTTGGATTTCTGGTGGAGATTCTTGCTTCAGTCTTTTCAATACATCAGCTGCAATTTTATCTGATTTTATTAAATCTTCTTCTTTTCCGGATGTACATACCCATCTAAATGGACCAAAACCATAATCAAAACACATCGGTCCCATTATATCCTGAACGTAAGATGGATATTTGAAATTAATACCATCAGCAGCTATCACATCTGCGCCAGCTCTGGAAGCCTCTAATAAAAAGGCGTTGCCATAATCAAAAAAGTAAGTGCCTTTTTCAGTATGTTTATTAACGGCTTTTGCATGCCTTATCAATGTATCCTGAACTGCTTTTTTAAACTTTTCAGGATTATTAGCCATAAGAATATTGGATTCTTCAAATGACAGCCCCACCGGATAATACCCACCTGCCCAGGGATTGTGTAAAGAGGTTTGATCAGAACCTAAATCGATGTACACATTGTCTTGATCAAATCTTTCCCACACATCCACGATATTGCCCTCATAAGCTATAGAAACCACTTCCTTTTCCTCTTTTGCTTGTTTAACTCGTGCAACAAGCTCATCTAAGTCCTCAATCACTTCATCGACCCAGCCCTGGCTATGGCGAGTGTGCGTAGCTTTCGGGTTCACTTCAGCAACTACAGTTATACAACCGGCAATGTTTCCAGCCTTTGGTTGTGCGCCACTCATCCCACCTAGTCCAGAAGAAACAAATAGTTTGCCTGCCAAACCTTCACCATCTTTGGCTATTTTTCGTCCTGCATTTAGGACTGTAATGGTCGTGCCATGAACGATACCTTGCGGCCCTATATACATATATGAACCTGCCGTCATTTGGCCATATTGGGTAACTCCTAGTGCATTAAATTTATTCCAATCATCTTGCGAAGAATAATTAGGGATCATCATGCCATTGGTTACAACCACTCTGGGTGCTTCTATAGAAGAAGGAAATAACCCCATTGGGTGACCAGAATACATGTGTAATGTCTGGTCTTCCTCCATTGTCGCCAAATACTGCATTGTTAACAGGTATTGAGCCCAATTTTGAAAAACTGCACCATTACCTCCATAGGTTATTAATTCATGAGGATGTTGAGCCACTGCCGGATCCAAATTATTTTGAATCATTAACATTATAGCACCCGCCTGTTTACACTTAAATGGATATTCACTTAAAGGCCTGGCATACATATCATAGGTAGGTCTGAACCTGAACATATAAATGCGACCATAATCATTCAACTCTTTTTTAAACTCAGGAACCAACACAGCATGATGCTTTGGATCAAAGTACCTTAAAGCATTCTTTAGTGCGAGGTTTTTATCATCCGGAGTAAGAATATCTTTCCTTTTTGGCGCGTGATTAACACTTTTATCATACGGTCTTAGATCCGGTAACTCACTAGGAATACCTTGTAGAATTTGTTCTTTAAATGTCATAATACTTCTAACATTTTAGATTCTTGAATTTGGCGTACTGCCTCTTTATATCCGATACTGAAAATTTCTTCAGCTTTGCTAATATCTAATACTTTAAACGGTTCTAATCCCTTAGGTTCAATCAAGAAATCACATTGCTGAGCACTTTGATAAACATTACTTGTAATTGCCAGCATTAGCGCACGCTCCATTCCACTCGAAAAGTTTTTAAAATCAAAGTTTCTATCTATTGGGTTGGAATGCACACCTATGATGGCTTTCGTTTTTTTTCTTATGGCTTCGACAGGTAGATTATTTAGAATCCCGCCATCAATGTATAAATTACCATTAAATTCAACAGGGTTAAACAAAACAGGAATACATGAGGAGGCACAAATTGCAGGTATCAGTTGTCCTTGACTAAAGTATTCTGTTTTACCTGTTTTCATATTTGTAGCAGCAATATAGAGTGGTATAGACAAATTGGCAAAATTATCCTCCGGTAGATAGTTGATTAAAAACCGCTCTATCACCTCCATTTTTAGGAGACCTTTTGTATTGAGTGCTGGTTGAATAAAGCGCATTGGCTTTAATTCAATTAATAGCTTTAAAATGTCATTAGTACTTAGTCCTTGGGCATAGAGCGCGCCAATAATGGCACCTGCACTTGTTCCAGAAATTACATCGATTTTAACATTAACCTCTTCTAATGCTTTTAATACGCCTAAGTGAGCAATTCCCCTTGCCCCGCCACCAGAAAGAACTAAGCCTACACTATATTCTTTCATTAAAGGACTTCAGATAGTTTAAATGTTTGATCCAATCGCACGCCTTTTTCGGTATGTTTTACAGTGCAACACTCGTTCATTGAATCATGCTCAAGAAAAAGGATATAATTATTGTCAGCTGCTTCATTCAAAAACCTTGCTTTTTCATCCAAAGTAAGCAATGGTCTTGTGTCATAGCCCATCACATAAGGCAGCGGAATGTGGCCTACCGAGGGCAGCAGGTCAGCCATAAAAACAATCGTCTTGTCTTTATACTTAATCTTTGGGATCATCTGTTTATCAGTATGACCATTAAATGTTTCTACATCAAATTGATCAAAAGCATTTTGTGTTTTATCAACAAAGTTTAAATGACCACTCTCTTTCATTGGTAAAATATTCTCCTTCAAAAAGGAGGCCTTTTCCCTGGCATTTGGTTGCGTTGCCCACTCCCAATGTTCACTGTGCGACCAGTATTTAGCATTCTTAAATGTGATTTCAAAGCTGTCACCATTTCGAATCACACCACCACCACAATGATCGAAATGGAGGTGTGTAAGAAACATATCTGTTACATCACTTTCGGCAAATCCAGCATCGTTTAAAGACTTCTTTAAGCTATAATCACCATGAAGATAATAGTGGCTAAAAAACTTTTCACTTTGTTTATTGCCGATACCGTTATCGATTAAGATTAATCTATCTCCATCTTCAATTAATAGGCACCTTAATGCCCATGTGCACATGTTATTTTCATCAGCCGGGTTTGTTCGCGACCAAAGGGATTTTGGAACAACACCAAACATAGCACCCCCATCCAATTTAAATAGACCTGTATTTATAACATATAATTTCATTTAAGGTTGTCCTTTAGTTCTCTTTCTAATTTCAATGCTAAATTATGACCGTTTTGATAGGCTTGGATTTTTTGTGCTAAGAAGCTGGAGTGAATACCCATCACTGTTCTAAATTTATCAGAGTTTAACACATCTTTATTCAACCCCGAACTTGTACCATATGCTTCATTAAGTAAGATAGGAATGATTTGATTGTCGAAATTCATTCGGTAATACTTTTCAATCTCATCAATTTGATTATACCCTGAATGATAAAATTCAATAATATCTATTCGCAGTTTTAAATTTAAAAGCTCGAATTTCCCTGATGATTTAATAGACTCATAGGTGATATTTTTGCTTGAAAAGGAAGTAAGAGAGGCAATTCTAGCAAAAGCAATGTTCAGTGAGTCATCTGAGAGAACAGGTTTGGAACGATCTAGGACTCGTCTGAAGATAGCTAGGTTCTCTTTTTCTCTAACTACCATAGAATCAAGTTCGGCAATATCGGAATCCAAGTCATCAATCATGGCTTGAATATAAGTATCATGTAATTCATCCGTTTTCTTCTCTTCATTCCAATTATTTAGGGCGAAGGCTACGGAAATGCCTGTAATTACAACAATTAAATTTACAAAGTGATCTAGCCAACTTATATTTCTCATAGTGATATAATTAAAAAGCCACGGAACATTCCGTGGCTCTAATTTATGAATCTTTACTTTTTATTCCTTGAATTTACCCATCGAACAGAATTTGTCTATTCTTTCGCTTATACGTTCTTCTGCACTTTGTTTAGACAATTCTTCATGTGTTGCTTTAATATATTTTTTAATTTCTTTAGACATCCATTTCATGTCTGTATGCGCTCCACCCAAAGGTTCTTTAATGATACCATCTATAAGTTTGAGTTCCAGCATATCCTTACCAGTCAGTTTCAAGGCTTCAGCAGCTTGTTCTTTGTAGTCCCAGCTTCTCCATAAAATAGATGAGCATGATTCAGGAGAAATTACGGAGTACCATGTATTTTCTAACATAACCACTCTATCACCAATAGCAATGCCCAACGCCCCACCAGAAGCGCCCTCTCCTATAATAATACAAATGACAGGTACTTTGAGCATGAACATCTCTTTCAAGTTCCTGGCAATTGCTTCCCCTTGACCTCTCTCTTCCGCTTCAAGACCTGGAAAAGCACCGGGTGTATCAATAAACGTAATGATTGGTTTGTTAAACTTTTCAGCTAATTTCATTAGCCTTAATGCTTTTCTATAACCTTCAGGGTTAGCCATGCCGAAATTACGCATTTGTCGTTGCTTGGTATTTCTACCCTTTTGCTGACCAATGACCATATACGTTTGCTTGTCTATGGTTCCAAACCCACCTACCATGGCCTTATCGTCTGCTACATTTCTATCGCCATGTAGCTCTACAAAGTCATCTAAAATTTCGTAAATATAGTCTAGTGTATAAGGCCTTTCAGGATGCCTGGAAAGTTGCACACGTTGCCATCTCGTAAGGTTGTTAAAAGTATCTTTTTTCAGACTCTTAATTTTTGACTCCAGCGATTTCACGGCTTCTTCCACATCAACATCGCTTTCAGCAGCGATCTTTTTCATGTCTTCAAGTTTTGCCTCTAAATCTGCAATAGGCTTTTCAAAATCCAATAGCATATCTGTTTAATTAAAGGTACAAAATTAAAACTAATCCGCACTTATGACAGATTAATCTAAGCTAATTCTATTGGTGAAAAATAATGAAATAAATTCAACCTTAGTGTTGCAAATAAAAATTGACCGATATACATTTGCACCACCTTAAACGAAAGGGTCTGGTAGTTCAGCTGGTTAGAATGCCTGCCTGTCACGCAGGAGGTCGCGGGTTCGAGTCCCGTCCAGACCGCAAAAGCCTCTTAAATACATTTTGAGAGGCTTTTTTATTATATACTAGTTGTTATATACACAAAAAAACCACCCGTTTGAGAACGCGTGGTTTTTCAATTTTATAGAATGCAATATTACTCGTCACCTAACGCTTCAAGCTGCATAGAAACCTTTTCAGCTTTATCCTTCATTTTCAATTGAGTATAAATGTATTGCAAGGTTTCTAATGTTGTTCTGTCATTAGGTTGTAAAGAATTTAACTTTTCCCAGTGAGGAACTGCTTCTTTCAATCTTTTGTCAATATCAACATTCATTGCCTTGGCTTTCTTTTGATCTGCCTGAGAAATACCTAAGTTGTTCATTTCTTTTATCAAATCAACAGCTTGATTATAAATAAGAACCGCTAAATTGAATCTTGCATTGTAATAATCAGGGTCTACTTCTACTGCACCTTTGTAAGCTTCTTTTGCCTTTGCTGCATCGCCTATTTCTTCATACATAACACCCAAAGTAAACCTTAAATTAGCGTTATCAGGTTCATTGGCTATAGCTGATTCCAGCTCACTTTTTGCTTCATCTATTCTTTCTAGTTTAATGAGTGCATTAATTTCTGATTTAGCAAAATCTAAATCACTCGGAAATTGTTCTTTTGCCGCTCTAATTACTTCTAGGGCCTTCTCATTATCTTCATTAACAACTCCTTCAATGTAAATAACTGCTGAATAAATATCTTTGCTATGGTAATTCAGATCGTTAAGCAAAGTATAATAATTTAATAAAGCCTTATCATAGTCTTTATCTGCTTGAGCTACAGAAGCCGAATAAATATAACCTGTTGTGTCCTCTGGTTGAACAACTGCCGTTTTTCTAAAATATTTGTAGGCCTCTTTATTATTTTGAGCATTATAATACTCTACGCCTTTATTTAGATAATGCCCCCAGAGCGTACTAATTTGTTCACCTTTTGTCACTGGAAAGCCATTAGGACCTGTGATATAAAACTCATTGTTGCCCTGGTTCATTTCATCTGCCTTAGCAAATGCCTCCATGGCCGTTTTTAAAGGGTCATTGGCCAGGTTTTGGTAAGTTGGGTTTTGTGTAGTATCTAAAGAAGCATAAATAAGGCCTCTATAGTACCATGTTTTGCCATCATCTTTCGTTTTTTCATGAACAATGGCTTCATCAATAATATTCTTTGCTTCACCCAGATTACCTTCCGTTCTAGCTTTTTCTGCTTGATTAATTTTAGGCTTCTTCTGTCCGTAAGAATAACCTACAACCATTATTGCAAGCATAAATACGATTAATCGTTTCATAGTTTATGTATTAGTTTGATTTTTAAATTTATTCTTTTTCTTCTGAATTAGGTGCGGCACCTTCATTATTTTCGTTTTCTTCATCTGTTACTTCCTCATCCATCCCTTCTATTCGCTCAATTTTCTCTACTGAAGAAATTTCATCATTCTCATTTAAACGAATTAACTTAACTCCCTGAGTGGCTCTGCCCATTACCCTCAAATCTTCAACTGCCATTCTTATGGTAATGCCAGACTTATTTATTATCATCAGGTCATCCGTATCAATCACCTCTTTGATAGCAACAAGCTTGCCAGTCTTCTCTGTAATATTAATCGTCTTAACTCCTTTACCCCCTCTTTTTGTAATTCGGTAGTCGTCTATTAAAGAACGCTTGCCATATCCTTTTTCGGAAACAACAAGCAAGTTGGAGTCTTCTCTATTAATACAAACCATACCCACTACCTTGTCTTCTCCTTCTAAGGTTACTCCTCTAACACCCGATGCCGTTCTTCCCATTGATCTTACATCAGACTCATGAAAATGAATGGCTTTACCACCCGTTTTTGCAATAATGATGTGATTATCGCCATTTGTTAAACTAACATTTAGTAATCGATCTCCTTCTCTAACAGTGATGGCATTGATTCCATTTTGGCGTGGTCTTGAGTACGCTTCCAGTGGAGTCTTTTTAATTGTACCATTTTCGGTACACATCATCACAAAGTTGTTATTGATATAATCTTCGTCATCCAAATTCTGAACATTAATTACAGCTCGCACTACGTCACCCTGTTCAATGTTAATAAGATTTTGTATTGCACGACCCTTAGATGTTTTTGAACCTTCAGGAATGGCATAGACTTTCTTCCAAAAGACCTTACCATATTCTGTAAATATCAATAAGTAGTTATGAGCTTTTGCTATAAAGAGGTGCTCAGTAAAATCATCATCTTTGGATTTGGCACCTCTTGAACCCACACCACCTCTACTCTGCGTTCTATATTCCACCAATGGCGTGCGCTTAATGTATCCTTCATGAGAAATAGTAAGTACCATTTCTTCATTTGGAATCATATCTTCAAACGTTATGTCATCTGCACTATGAACTATTTCAGTTCTGCGTTCATCGCCATATCGTTCTTTTAACTCCAATAACTCAGTTTTGATAATTTCCATTCTTCTAGGCTCATTAGAAAGAATGTCCTTCAGGTCTTTAATAAGTTCAACTACTTCCTCGTACTCCTTCTGAATTTTATCTCTTTCTAATCCTGTTAACCTTTGAAGACGCATCTCCAAAATAGCCTTTGCCTGAATGTCAGACAATTCAAACCTTTTTATTAATTGTTCTTTTGCCGCATCAGGATCTTTAGATTTTCTTATTAAATCAATAATTTCATCCAGATTGTCAAGTGCGATAATATATCCTTCTAAAATATGCGCACGCTTTTCTGCTTCATCTAATTCATATTGTGTTCTTCTAACAACAACGTCATGGCGGTGCTCCACAAAATGAATGATCATATCCTTCAGGTTCAGCGTCATTGGCCTGCCTTTTACCAGCGCAATGTTGTTAACACTAAATGAAGTTTGTAATTGAGTGTATTTAAATAAATGATTTAGAACAATGTTTGGAATAGCGTCTTTTTTAATATCATAGACTATTCTCAATCCATCTCTGTCAGACTCGTCTCTGATATCTGAAATCCCTTCGATTTTCTTTTCATTAACAAGTGCCGCTGTTTTTTCAATCATGTTGGCCTTGTTCACCTGGAAAGGAATTTCAGTAACAATGATTTGCTCTTTACCTGTTTTAGTGGTTTCAATTTCAGCTTTTGCACGCATTAATACTCTGCCCCGGCCAGTTTCAAAGGCTTCTTTAACACCCTGATATCCATAAATCAGACCGCCTGTTGGAAAATCAGGGGCAGTTATATGCTGCATTAGCTCAGGGATATCTATATCCCTATTATCTATGTAGGCTGATATGCCATCAATAACCTCTGTTAAGTTATGTGGAGCCATGTTCGTAGCCATTCCAACTGCGATACCTGATGCTCCATTTATTAGAAGGTTGGGCAATTTAGCTGGTAATACAGTAGGTTCTTTTAACGAATCATCAAAATTAGACTGAAAGTCAACAGTATTTTTGTTGATATCGCCTAACATTTCCTCCGAAATACGCTTTAATCGCGCCTCTGTATAACGCATGGCCGCAGGAGAATCACCATCGATAGATCCAAAGTTACCCTGCCCATCTACCAGCGTATACCTTAACGACCAAGGCTGGGCCATGCGAACCATGGAATCATATACTGCGGTATCTCCATGTGGATGGTATTTACCTAAAACCTCACCCACAATTCTTGCTGATTTTTTGTAGGGTCTGTTATAATTAACACCCAAATCGAGCATACCGTACAAAATTCTTCTATGTACAGGTTTTAAACCGTCCCGCACATCCGGTAATGCCCTTGAAATGATTACTGACATAGAATAATCTATGTAAGCTCCTCTCATTTCATCTTCAATATTGATAGGAATGATATTCTCGTTTGCTCCTTCCGCCATTTTATCTATACACTTATCAGTTTAAAATAATGGCGAAATTACACAAAATTTATCAAGCTTCACATGATTAATTATGACAATATTGAAGGTATTGAAATTGAGCACATAACTAATTGATTATTAATTAGTTATGCTAATAAGGATGTAGTTTTTTCTTGTTCTTTTTTTTGTATTTGAAGAGTCTCGGATAGTTCTCTCCATGATGTGGATTTTGCTTCCTCCATATTGGGTGCATTCTACTTCTATATTGCTTATTTCCATGTTGATGATTAACCTGGGTTGTGCAATTTTTGAGAAAACATTTTTTTAATTCAGGAATTCTGTAAAATACACCTACCCCCAGGTAAAAAGCGTTCATATTTGTTGTAATTGAAGTACTAGATTCTGGCACGTTTATCGTAAAATTTTTGAAATCAAAAGAAGGCCTTACAAATGCTGAAAAATATTCTGAGAGCTCTCTTTCAATTGTTGCTCCAACATTAAAGAACACTCCCTTTTGAATTAGGCCTTTGTTGAATTTATTGGAAAGATTAAATGCTCCAATATTGGCATCAACGGATAAAACGTAATCATAATATCGATACACCTTACCTCCTAGAATTAGAAAGTATTTTTTGTAAAAAGTACTGCCAAAATTCGGGGTAATGGAAGCAATAGACCCATCAAAGTTTTTAGAAGTAAATTCACCAACCCTATGATATTCAAACATAAACCCTGCGCCTATTTTATATCTGTTTTGTATTTCAACGTGTAGGGTTAGTTGCAATGGGATGCTTGTACCGGGTGCTCTAAATATTAATTCTGATGTGTCTGAACTAACAAGAAAATCATTATTTGGATCCACAGTTACATTATCAGATTGTTCAACTGTATTAAACCAATACCTGTAACCGCGTGGAATATTACCTGTAGTAGGATCAACATCGTTGGAAAACAACAATGGAGTACTGTCTTGTTGTTGAAGTATGCTATATCCGCCTAAGTCCTGTTTGTAGAAAGTTCTGCCATACCCAGTAGACAAGCCAAAATGTAGCTTAGAAAGCAAAAGCCTTAAAGAACTAACATTATCAGGTTTCGCATAAAAATGATCTAATGGAATAGCAGGCTTTTCTTCATCTTGCCCAGAAACCTGATAGGCACAAAAGAACACCATCACGAATGTTGCTAATCTAATTAACCGATTGATTTCTAAGCTGATCATGAAATTATAACAGGCAAAAATAAAGATTATTCTTTGAAGCCTGCTAAACTATTTCACATTGAAGGTTTTACAAAATGAGGCGAATACCAGATGATCACTTAATTCTAGTTTATTTCCAATGTCCTGAATTTTTTCAAACTCTACTTTAGAGATACTGCGCTCATCAACTATTTCAGCTTCATCGTGAAGGAAAAAAGAACTAAGAAACCTCACATACGCATAAGGGACTTGCATTAATTCTTGGGCAAAGGTGGTCAGGTTATAATCACCCTGATCAGCACCTACTTTTCTTAGTGTAGAACTGTCAAAGGTTTTAGCCATACAAATTTTTATGATTTCATAAAATGGCAGCTCCCATTTATCAAAGGCTTTAATTAGAAATTTCATAGCGTGTGCCACTGGGTCAATTTTTAAAAAAAAACCTCCCTTTGACATTTTTCTGGCCATTTTATTCAGGGCAAGCTCTTCAAAAAGGCTGATGGTACCATTTGAAAGTGCTATACCGACAGTGGGTGTCATCATTATCAAGGAAAGAAAATCATGTTCCGATATTTCTAAAAAATTGGCTTCATTCCCTATGAATTCCTTTCGTGCAGCAACAACTGCATCTAGCACTTCCGGAATATCAATCATTATGGCAACTTCATTCTCTGTGAACATAATTTCTTATTTAAGGTCAAAAGATACAAAATCCAAGTAATAATGGTCAAGAATATGGCAACAAAAAAGGCGCCAGTCGGGGCGCCTTTTCTATATTTTTTTCTTTTTCAGTTATTATGCACCTTCAGTGGGCGCTTGAATTTTGGCTAAAATAGCATTATAACGACTTTGCACACTTTCATCTGACCCAAGAGCAGATTTGATGGCTTTATACGCTTTACCACCGTCAGGAAGCATTTTTGTAGCCAATATTTGAACAACATCACCAATCGCTTCTTTTCTTTCATCCTGCATTTTGGTAATAGTTTCCATAAATTTTTGCTCGAATTCAGTTGCAGCTTCACCTTCACCTTTAGATAATTCTAAGTATCTCTTACCTGTCATTCCCTCCTGATTCTTAATCATCTCATTTGTTAAAACGCTAATTTCAGATTTCATAGCATCTACAGTTTCCATCATCAAAGCGTAACGTCTTAAGTTTTCGTCAGTGATTTCTTCGCTTTGTGCATTAGCTACCGTTGCGCATAAACCCATTACAAATGCAGCAATTAAAAGTCTCATCTTCCTCATTGTATCAATAGTTTGTTATAAATAAAAATTAAAAATCTCGAAGAAAGGCCAATCGCCCTTTTTAAACAAATTTATTGGCTAAAAATTAATATTGTGTCACGTATTTTACGTGACATTTAGATGTTAATTGTAGCTCTTATATTAAAAAACCGGGCAGATAATGAATTAGGAACTGCAAACTGATCATTATTAACATCAGATATCCAGGTATATGAAATAGGGTTAGCCGACCCAAAT
>NZ_JAVJUY010000334.1:0-13758 GCF_040220315.1 Fulvivirga sp. | reverse complement strand
ATAATTCCATTCACCGGATGATTCACCCATTTTGTTATAAGAGCCCGTAGCAGACAATTGTCCATTTGAATGATAGAATTTCCAATCACCTGTACGTTTGCCATTTAGAAATAATCCTTCTGCTTGTTTGCTTCCATCTTTATAAAAATACTTCCACAAACCCACATGATGAGTTCCAGATTTAGGGCCTTGTGCTTTTATCTCACCAGAAGGGTAATACACTGTATATTTTCCTTTGTCGTATGTATAATCAACCGTTCCTTTTAATTGGCCGTCTTCATAATACTCTTCCCAGGTACCCTCGCGTTTGTTATTAATAAAAATTCCTTTTTCCTTTAATTCGCCACTTTCATAGTAAATTCGCCACTCGCCTCTCCTTTTCTGATTACTAATCTCGCCCTCCATACTTTTGGTGCCACTTTCATAGTAATATTCCCAATAGCCATCACTACTATTACGTTTGACAACACCTTTCATTTTCAGAGAGCCGGTTTCGTAATAAAAATTCCACTCACCAACTGTTTCGTTATTTACAAACTGGCCTTGTGATTCTACATTGCCATTTAAATAATAAGAAAGGTATTTTCCATGAAGAATGTTGGAAATAGTATCATTTACATAATACATTTCCTTAAGCTTACTTTTATCTTCATCATGATATACTGTGCGTAAAACCTGCGCTTTTGAGACTAAAGCAATAGATAAAAGAAATATAAATATAGTTAGCCTGCGTACCATAAACGATTATAAAGATAATCAATTAGTATTATAGCTATTGTTCGTGATTAAAAACCTCTTTTAACACCCATGACTTACCCCACTCCGATTTTTCTTCTTCATTCCACAATTCAGGGAAGAATATGATCTTTTGAAAACGTGGTGGCAGATATTTTTGCCAATTAGTGCCTCCAGTTGCAGCAATATCTTCTGGATCTTTTTGTAAATACCGTACAGCAGATTTATAATGAGCCAAACGCCATTTCACATTAGCATAGACATCAAATATTCGATACTCATTTATTAAGGCATCATCATTTAACTCAGCAAAGTTGTTTTGATACACTTTCAACAGATTAGTCTGCTTAAAGCTATTTGCTCTTGCCAGGAATTCGCCCATGTATTTATCTTCAAACTGCTTTAGCGTAAGCGTTTTTTTACCAGAGGCCAATTCGGTTGCTCCACTTCGCCAGTAGATTTTTTCCATTTGATCCTCAATAGATGATTTTGAATTAAACTCTTTGCGCGAATCAACATCAACAAGGTTTAGAATATCTGTAGTGCTAATTTCAATTAACCTGTATTGAGCCGATTGAAAGCCACTAGCCGGCAGCAAAGACATTCTAAATTTTAAAAACTGTTGTTTGTCCATGCCATCAACCATCACAGAAAAAGAGCTTTCAAGCACCTTGAAATAGCCATTTATTCTTTTCATGCGTTCCAGAACGAATTTAGGCTCAGGCTTTTCCTTCTCAGCAATTTGATCGATTTCCCAAAGAATTAGTTTAAAGAATAACTCCGTATGTTGATGATATGTAATAAAGATCATTTCATCTTTAAAACCTGTTTTAGGATTCTGCAGGCTTAGCAAAGTATCGAGATGCACATAGTCCCAATAAGTGAGATAATCGCTGTACAAGAGTCCATCTAAATAGGAAGACAGGTCTTGTCCCATTACCTGGTATTTCTCCTCTAATTTTTTTATTTGCTCCAGTATTTTTGGGTCAATTTCTGACTTATTCATGGACGTTTTACAATATATGTTTAACCTTGCGTAAATTTGAAATTTAAATACGAATAACCCAAATAAGAATGTCTACAACGTTTGCAAAGCCACAAAACAAAAAGTCATCTGCTGATATGTTTGAGTCTCCAGACTTTTATCAGATTGATGATTTGCTAACCGAAGAACATAAATTAATAAGAAGCTCAATTAGAGACTTCGTAAAAAAAGAAATCAGTCCTTACATCGAAGATTGGTGCGAACGAGCTCACTTCCCTTATGAGATAGTTAAGAAATTTGGCGATGTAGGTGCATTTGGCCCAACAATACCAGAAGAATATGGTGGGGGCGGATTAGACTATATATCTTACGGTTTGATAATGCAGGAAATCGAACGTGGAGATTCCGGGATGCGTAGCACCGCTTCAGTTCAGGGTTCGTTGGTAATGTACCCAATTTATAAGTTTGGGTCTGAAGAGCAGAAAAAGAAATTCTTACCTAAATTAGCTTCAGGTGAGTTTTTGGGCTGTTTTGGTTTAACAGAACCTGATCATGGCTCCAACCCTAGCGGAATGGTTACCAACTTTAAAGATATGGGTGACCATTATTTATTGAATGGTGCAAAAATGTGGATTTCTAACTCACCAAAATCAGATATAGCTGTTGTTTGGGCAAAAAATGAAGAAGGACGAATTCACGGTCTGATTGTAGAAAGAGGGATGGAAGGCTTTAGCACGCCAGAAACACATGGTAAATGGTCTTTGAGAGCAAGCACAACCGGAGAACTTGTTTTCGATAATGTAAGAGTGCCGAAAGAAAATCTTCTACCGGGCAAAACCGGTTTAGGCGCCCCTATGATGTGCCTGGATTCAGCACGATATGGAATTGCCTGGGGTGCTATTGGTGCCGCTATGGATTGCTATGATTCTGCCAGAAGATACGCCATGGAACGTATTCAGTTTGGAAAACCAATCGGGTCTTTCCAATTGATTCAGAAAAAACTTGCTGAAATGCTTACAGAAATTACCAAGGCTCAATTATTGAATTGGAAACTCGGCAAAATGATGGATGAAGGCAAGGCCACTACCCCTCAAATATCAATGGCCAAAAGAAATTCTGTTGAGATGGCGCTTAAAATTGCAAGAGAAGCAAGACAAATACATGGTGGTATGGGCATTACTGGTGAATATCCTATGATGCGACACATGATGAACCTGGAATCTGTAGTTACTTATGAAGGAACGCATGATATTCACTTACTAATATTAGGTGCTGAAATTACCGGTATTCCGGCATTCCAATAATAGAACTCCAACAAACCAAACAAAAAGCCTGCTTAAGCAGGCTTTTTGTATTTTAAGCTTTCTGAACACTTTGTTTATCAGACTATTATCCATATTTTTCAACTTCTTAAAATTAAATTGAACTATGAAAAAACTGTATATTTTCGCCCTACCCTTATTGATTTTCACTTTCAGTTGCTCTAATCAACCCAAAGAAGATAATTCTGATGAAAATACTGAAACTGCAATGGAATCACCTGCAGGTGAAGTTGAAGTTGAAGGGTTTAACTCCATTGAAAAACTTGCTGCTTCTGTGGTTAAATCGCTAAAAGAAAGAGATTATGATAGCTATTATAGCCACGTGATGACTGAAGAAATGGAGCTCGCACAAGCTGGACTAATTCAGGACTCTACTATTAGAAAAGAGTTTTTGCACCAATATGGTTTTAGTTTGCACGAAGAAAAAGAGTACTTTGACAACCTACTACATTTCTTCGACACCAAAAATATTGATTTAGACAAGGTGGTTATGGATGATATGGTTTTTACTGAATATAAAGGTGGTGAATATCACCCTTTAGAACTATATGAAGTGTTAGTTCCAATTGAAATGGAGTATGAAATTCCAATAGATTTTACGGCCATTAAAGTGGAAGGTAAATATTACTTAACTTCCGAATTGGGGGTCTAATCTTCGATATATGCTTTAACAGTAACCCGTTGTGCTGAGGCACTAGGGTCGCTAGAATAAATAGTAACGGACTTTTGCTGATTTCCTCTTCGACCTTCAGAATTAAAAACCACCTTAAGTTGGGCGCTTTCGCCCGGCTTGATTTTTTTAGAATCTATAGCAATTTCAAGGCAGGAACAATTGGGAACCGCCTTCCTAATTAGCAATTCTGACTTGCCTTCATTGGTAATTGTAAAAGAAGTTTGTGCCGATTCTCCGATCTTTATTCTACCATAATCAAAAACATTTTGAGCAGTAATTAATTTTGGTGCTTTTTCCAATTCCTCTTTTGTCAATGGAGGAAAATACTCTTCAATTGTGGCATAAACAGTAATTGGCTTTGAATTATTCTCCAACTCATCAGTAAAAAATTCAACCTGATCGTTCATAAAACCAAGGTCATCTTTTAATCCAGCATTGTAAGTTAAAACCATGTTAATCTTTGACTTCGCTGGTATTACATACGAATCAAATGTTACATCTATATGTTTTGGTTTATTAATAGTTTCCTTAATGGTAATAGGGGTTTCACTTTGATTATATACTTCAAAATTTGTTTGAATTGCTTCTCTATTAATGTAAACTTTTCCCACATTCAATGAAGAAGTTTTCATCCGTAGGGCACCCATTTCTTTAGGATAGTCCTCCTCTATCGTTCTCGGTTTCGGTGTTACCTCACCACTGATATATAGTCTTATTGGCTCACCCAGTGAAGTTGTAACGGTGAGCGATTTATTAAATTTACCCGGCCTGTTCCTCGGATTATATTGAGCTTGAATAAATCCGGTCTCGCCCGGAGCAACAGACTTTCTCGTCCAGGCGGGAGTTGTGCAGCCACACGAAGCTTTTACATTTAGTATCTGAATGCTATCCACTGTGTTATTAGTAAATTTAAATTCATGAATGATTGGTCCATCCTCTTCCTTTATTACGCCAAAGTCATGGGACATTTCCAAAAATTTAATTTCCTCAGTTTGCTGAGCAACTAAATTTCCACCGGCAAACAAAAACATCATTACTACAAGGCTTCTCATTATTCAATATTTTGCACTAATCTATTGAATCAATACTTAAATTGTAAACGTGAAATGATTTTAACATTCAATTAACAAGGCTTATCATTGTGCAGTTTTTATAACATGCAACTATGTCGAGGATATTAACAGGAATACAGAGCAGCGGCCGCCCACATTTAGGTAACATTTTGGGAGCAATTGTTCCGGGAATTGAGCTTTCTAAAAATGAAAAAAACGAATCGCTTTTTTTTATTGCCGATCTACACTCGCTCACTACAATTAAAGATGCTCAAGTGCGGCAGGAAAACATTAATGCAACAGCTGCTGCCTGGTTAGCATTTGGCTTCGACACAAAAAAGAACATCTTCTACAGGCAATCGCACATACCTGAAGTGTGTGAGCTTACATGGTATTTAAGCTGCTTTACTCCTTATCCTATGCTGGCGAATGCCCATTCATTTAAGGAAAAGTCTGATAAACTTTCTGATGTAAATGCGGGTCTTTTCACTTACCCAGTATTAATGACTTCTGATATAATTTTATATGATGCCGAGTATGTTCCTGTGGGTAAAGATCAAAAGCAGCACCTGGAAATTGCGAGAGATATTGCCAATGCGTTCAATCAAGCTTATGGGGAGATTTTTGTGTTACCTGAACCCAAAATTGATGAGCGAATAATGACTATTCCGGGAACAGATGGCCAAAAAATGAGTAAATCGTATGGCAATATCATAGATATATTCTTGCCAGACAAAAAACTGAGAAAGCAAGTAATGAGCATTATAACAGACAGCACTCCGCTTGAAGAACCTAAAGACCCGGATACCTGCAATGTGTATGCTATTTATAGTTTATTAGGTTCTGACGATCAGGTAAAATCGATGCGAAAAAATTATGAAGGTGGTAATTATGGTTATGGACATGCCAAACAAGCACTCTTTGAATTGATTGTAGACAAATTTAAAAAGGAAAGAGAACTATTTAATACTTATATGGCATCTCCTGAATTAATTGATAAAGAACTTCGTGAGGGTGAAGCAAAGGCAAGAGCCATTGCTGTAAATAAACTAGATGCAGTAAGAGCTAAACTTGGTTTTTAGCACTACGTTGCTTGCCAAACTACCTCCTGCAGAGAGTCGCCCACATTAAGTAGTATTCTAACGGGATTTGGAACCAACACCAGCTTGGTTTCGGAATCATCATAGTCGTCTACATCAACATAAACACCTTGATTATTTTCTACTTTTAGCTCACCGGTGGATAGCAGCTCAAACTTAGAAGGGAAATAGGCAATGGGCAATAGCACTTCATTATCTGGGCAGTACTCATCATGTACATCATGTAGTACTTCTTCCAAAAACTTGCCATAGTCTGATAAAAATTGATCTTCCAAATCATGTAATTCCTCCTCCAACTCATCATAGTTCGAATCGCTATAAGACATTCCACTTAACTCTCTTTTTTTGGTGATGAGCTCCATCAATTGATTATTGAGTTTTTGAACGTCCATTTTTGGTTTAGTTGTTGATATTCAATAATCTTCAATGTTGTCAATTATCGATTGAAATGACAATTAGAATCAATAAAATATTTTTGTTGGGAGGTATAAAACACTAATTTTGAAATCAAAAAAATAGCATCATGCAAGAAGACTTTTTACCCTTAAAAGGAACCGATCACATTGAGTTTTATGTAGGAAATGCTAAACAATCTGCATTATACTATCAAAATGCATTTGGCTATAAATTAGTGGCTTATGCAGGACCGGAAACTGGCTTAAGAGATAGGGCAAGCTATGTCTTGGTTCAAGATAAAATCAGAATTGTTCTTACTTCTACTTTACATCCTGAAAGCGAGGTGGCAGAGCATGTAAAAAAGCATGGTGATGGTGTTAAAGTTCTTGCCTTATGGGTAGATGACGCCAAAAAAGCCTTCGAAGAAACCACAAAAAGAGGAGCAGTTGGTGTTAAAGAGCCATATACATTAAAAGATGAAAATGGCGAAGTAGTCATGGCTTCCATTCAAACATATGGGGATACAATTCACACCTTTGTGGAAAGAACGAACTATAAAGGTGCTTTTCTACCTGGGTTTGTACCAAAAAAATCAGGCATCACAGTAAAGCCTATTGGCTTAAAATATGTTGACCATTGCGTTGGTAATGTTGGATGGGGAGAAATGAACAAATGGGTGAAATTCTATGAAGATGTGATGGGCTTTAAGTTGCTTATCACTTTTGATGATAAGGATATAAGCACAGAGTATACTGCACTCATGTCCAAAGTTGTTTCCAATGGCAATGGATATATTAAATTCCCTATCAACGAACCTGCGGAAGGTAAAAAGAAATCGCAGATAGAAGAATATATTGACTTCTACAAAGGAGCCGGTGTACAGCACATAGCTATCGCCACTGATGATATTATTCATACTGTATCAGAATTAAGGGCCAGAGGTGTTGATTTTCTCGAAGTGCCAGCCACTTATTACGATGACTTACTGGATAGAGTAGGTGAAATTGATGAAGACCTTCAACCCTTGAAAGATTTAAACATTTTGGTTGATAGAGATGATGAAGGCTATTTGTTGCAGATTTTTACCAAACCTGTACAAGATCGCCCTACCCTATTTTACGAAATCATTCAAAGAAAAGGAGCTAAATCCTTTGGTAAGGGTAACTTCAAAGCCCTATTTGAAGCAATAGAAAGAGAACAAGCACTTAGAGGTAATTTATAGCATGAGCAGAGATATCAGGGCCATTGCAGAAAAATGGCTAAACAGCAATATTGAAGAGAGTGAAAAGGAAGAAATCAAGGCCTTATTGAAAGATAAAGATGCTCTTGCTGAAGCTTTCTATAAAGATTTAGAGTTCGGTACCGGAGGATTGAGAGGTATCATGGGTATTGGTTCTAATCGTATGAACAAATATACCTTGGGTATGGCAACACAGGGTTTGGCAAACTACCTTATTAAATCTTTTCCAAATGAGGAGATTAAAGTGGCTATCGCCCACGATAGTAGAAATAACAGCAGGTTTTTTGCTGAAAATACAGCAGCCGTTTTCTCAGCGAATGGCATAAAAGTTTTTTTGTTTGAAGACTTAAGGCCTACACCAGAGCTTTCATTTGCCATCAAGCATTTAAGTTGCCACAGTGGAGTGGTTATCACTGCCTCACACAATCCAAAGGAATATAATGGCTATAAAGCGTATTGGAACGATGGCGCACAGCTAATTGAGCCTCACGATAAAAACGTGATTGCCGAAGTAAATGCGATTAAAAGCATTGATGAAGTAAAGTTTGAATCAAACCCTAAATTAATTGAAACGATAGGTGAAGAAATAGATGCTATCTATTTGGGTAAAGTGAAGTCTCAATGTTTATCCCCTGACTCAATTAAGAACCAGCATGATTTAAATATCATATATTCTCCAATTCATGGTACCGGATATAAAATGGTGCCACGTTGCTTAAAAGAACTTGGATTTACAAATGTGCATCTTCTGGAGGAACAGTCTACACCTGATGGAAACTTTCCAACTGTAGTCTATCCTAACCCTGAAGAAAAGGAGGCGCTTAACCTGGCTATTAAAAAAGCCAAAGAGATAAATGCAGAATTAATTATGGCTACTGACCCTGATTCTGACCGTGTGGGTATTGCCATAAAAGATAACAAAGGTGAATACATACTTCTAAATGGCAACCAAACCGGTAGTTTACTTACCTATTATACACTAAATAGATGGCAAGAACTCAAAAAGTTTAAAGGCAATGAGTGTGTGATTAAAACCATAGTTACTACCGACTTAATTAGAGATATTGCTGAATATTATGGAGTTACCTGCTATGATACATTAACTGGATTTAAATATATCGCAGCATTAATTAAACAGCTCGAGGGTAAGGAAAAGTTTATCATTGGAGGCGAAGAAAGTTATGGGTATATGGTAGGCGATTTTGTACGTGATAAAGATGCTATTGCCTCTTGTGCTATGATTGCAGAAATGTGTGCGTATGCTTCTGATCATGGACAATCATTGTATGAAATGCTTATTGAAATGTATTCCAAGTTTGGCTTTTATAAAGAGCGTTTAATTTCCATCACCAAAAAAGGAATGAAAGGTGAAGAAGAAATTAAGAATATGATGTCTAATTTTAGAGAAAATCCTCCTTTATCATTCGCAGGATCCAATGTTGAGAAGGTGACAGACTATCAAAAAGGAACAGCCTACATGATAAAGACCAATAAGACTGAATCTATCGATTATCCTAAATCTAATGTACTCCAGTTTTATACGGCAAATGGCTATAAGGTTTCAATGAGACCATCTGGGACTGAACCTAAGATAAAATTCTATTTAAGTGCCAATACAAAGCTGGCAAAAGTAGCTGACTATGAAAAGGTGTCTAAGGAAGTAGATGCTTTGCTAGATAAAATTGAGCAGGAACTTAATTTGAATTAATGTGATCAATTTGTAGGTTATATCTGCTATCCACTCATTTTTACTAACTTTGCAGCCCTATGAAAAAAGTGGCGTTTTATACTTTGGGTTGCAAACTTAACTTTTCGGAAACTTCCTCCATCTCTCGAATGTTCGAGAAAAGAGGATATAAAAAAGTTGAATTCACTAATCAACCAGACATTTTCATCATTAATACATGCTCTGTTACGGAGAATGCCGACAAAAAATGTAGAAAGGTTGTAAGAGAAGCGCGCAAAATCTCGCCTAATGCTTATGTAGCCATTATTGGTTGCTATGCGCAGTTGAAACCTAAGGAAATATCTGAAATACCCGGTGTGGATGCTGTTCTCGGTGCAGCAGAAAAGTTTCAGTTAATTGATCTTTTAGATGGTTTTGTCCGTGAGAAAGTACCTAAAATCATGGCATCGGACGTGGAAGAGGCAACTATTTTTCATAAATCCTATTCCATAAATGATAGAACCCGAACATTCTTAAAAGTTCAGGATGGTTGTGATTACAGCTGCACATTTTGCACTATTCCTTTAGCAAGAGGTGCTAGCAGAAGTGATACAATTGAAAACGTGATAAATAATGCAATTGAAATTGTTGAAAGCGGGGTAAAAGAAATTGTATTAACTGGTGTTAACACAGGTGACTTTGGCATTCGAAATGGAAAACGTGAAGATCGTTTTATCGATTTAGTTAAAGAACTTGATCAGGTGAAAGGTTTAGAAAGAATTAGAATTTCATCAATTGAGCCTAATTTACTTACAGATGAAATCATTGAATTTGTATCTAAGTCTGAGAAATTTGTTCCACACTTTCACATACCACTTCAATCTGGCTCTGATAATCTTCTCAAAAAAATGAAAAGAAGGTATTTAACAGATTTATATAGCTCAAGAATTGCAAAAATAAAGCAACTAATGCCTGACTGCTGCATTGGTGTTGATGTGATAGTAGGTTTTCCAGGAGAAACAGATGAAGAATTCCAAAAAACGTATAAGTTTCTTAACGAATTAGACATTTCTTACCTACATGTGTTTACATATTCAGAAAGGGCTAATACTGCTGCCATTGAAATGGATAAAATTGTGCCGATGAGAATTCGAAATGAGCGATCAAAAATGCTACGGAACCTATCAGACAAAAAAAGAAGGTTTTTCTACGAATCTCAGTTAGGGAAAGAGAGAAAAGTGCTATTGGAAGAAGATATTGAAAATGGAGTTATTCACGGATATACAGATAATTACATTCGTACTAGTGTAAAATATGATCCTATCTTAATAAATGAAACAAAACTTGTTAGGCTTGATCATATCTTGCCCGATGGCACTGTTCATATTTCAGAATCAGAAGAAATTTATACGCACTAATGGCACTTAAAACTGGAAAAAAAGCTCCTTTATTTAAGCTTCCTTCAAGTGAGGGGGACATATTTAACCTTGAAGAACATAAAGGAAGCCCATTGGTTATCTATTTTTATCCAAAAAATTTTACACGTGGCTGCACCAAAGAAGCATGTTCCTTTAGAGACAATCACAGCGAGTTAGAAGAATTAGCTATTAAAGTAGTTGGAATTAGTAGAGACACAGTCAACAGTCATAAAAAATTTAAAGAAAAAAACAACCTTACCTTCGAACTTCTGTCTGACAAAAATGGCGAGGTATGCAAGCTTTATGATGCACTTATTCCAGTGTTAAACATTCCAAAAAGAGTAACCTACCTTTTAGATTCTGACCTTAATATTATTAATAGCTTTGATAGTTTATTTGGCTACAAAGCGCACATAGAAAATGCACTGCAAGCATTCAAATCTAAATAAATATTCCATCACGCATTTCCAATTTTCTATCTGCCATTTGCGCGAGGGAAGTATTGTGCGTTACAATAACGAATGTCTGACCCAATTCATCTCTCAGCTTAAAAAATAACTCGTGCAACTGTTCGGCATTCTTAGAATCCAAATTACCACTGGGCTCGTCAGCAAATATTATGGAAGGGCTATTAATAAGAGCACGAGCCACTGAAACCCGTTGTTGTTCACCTCCACTAAGCTCAGAAGGTTTATGGCTGCCCCTACCGCCTACACCAAGTTTTTCCAAAATATTTTTGGCTCTTTCTTCCGCATCATAAAAAGAATTACCTCGTATTAATGCAGGTATACAAACGTTTTCCAGTGCCGTAAATTCGGGTAGTAGGTTATGAAATTGAAAAATAAAGCCGATATGGGTATTTCGAAAATTTGCTTTTTTAGTGGAATTAAGTTTTAAAACATTCTCATCATTAATAAAAACATTCCCTTTGTCAGGGTTATCTAAGGTGCCTAAAATATGCAGTAAAGTACTTTTACCCGCACCTGATGCACCGGTAATTGAAACTATCTCATTCTTACGAACCTCAAAATCTACCCCTTTTAAAACCTTCAGCTCTCCGTAAGATTTGTGAATGTCTTTTGCTACAAGCATATAAATATTTCAGAATAACGATGAAGCTCAAACTTACTAAATGCCACTATTAATCCTTCTCAATTCTTGAAATATAAGCCCAAAAGAACTACTTTCGTGCAAAAATTTTAAGGCATGAACATACACGAATATCAAGCTAAGGACATACTAAAAAATTACGGTGTAAATATTCAAAGAGGCATCGTGGCAGATAACCCTGAAAAGGCACTTGCAGCTGCTAAGGAGTTGAATAAGGAAACGGGTACAAGTTGGTACGTGCTAAAAGCTCAAATCCATGCTGGTGGACGTGGTAAAGGAAAAATAAAAGAAACAGGATCCAATGGTGTTGTTCTTGCTAAATCCATTGACGAAGTAGCTCCTAAAGCGAAAGATATCATCAACGGAACATTAGTTACACATCAGACCGGTGAAGAAGGAAAGAAGGTAAACAAACTATTGATTGCTGAAGATGTATATTATCCAGGCAATTCAGAGCCAAAAGAGTTTTATATGAGCATACTTCTTGATCGTGCTAAAGGATGTAATGTTATAATGGCATCTACTGAAGGAGGTATGGACATCGAAGAAGTTGCTGAAAGCACTCCTGAAAAGATAATCAAAGAATGGATTGACCCTTCAGTTGGTCTGCAGTCGTTTCAGGCAAGAAAAGTTGCATTCGCCCTGGGTTTAGAGGGTAATGCATTTAAAGAAATGGTAAAATTCATTCATTCCTTATACAAGGCGTATGAAGCTACTGACTCATCTATGTTTGAAATAAACCCCGTTTTAAAAACCTCTGATGATCGCATTTTAGCAGTTGATGCGAAAGTTAATTTGGATGACAATGCGTTGTTCAGACACAAAGACCTTATGGAGCTGAGAGACATAAGTGAAGAAGACCCTGCTGAAGTAGAAGCTGGAAAATCTGGACTTAGTTATGTGAAGTTAGATGGTAATGTGGGTTGTATGGTAAATGGTGCAGGTCTTGCGATGGCTACTATGGACATCATTAAATTATCTGGTGGAGAGCCTGCTAACTTCCTTGATGTGGGAGGAGGTGCGAACGCAGAAACTGTAGAAGCCGGCTTCAGAATCATATTAAAGGATCCGAATGTAAAGGCAATACTAATTAATATTTTTGGAGGCATTGTACGATGCGATAGAGTGGCAAATGGTGTAGTTGAAGCATACAAGAAGATAGGAAATATTGATATTCCAATTATTGTAAGGTTACAAGGAACCAATGCTGAGGAAGGTGCAAAAATCATTGAAGAATCTGGATTAAAGGTTGCCTCAGCAATTTTGTTAAAAGATGCAGCTTCAAAGGTTAGTGAAGTATTAAACTAAAGTTATTAAAGCATCCGTAGTTCAACTGGATAGAATACCAGATTTCGGCTCTGGGGGTTGAGGGTTCGAATCCTTCCGGGTGCACAAACCGCTTGAAAAAGCGGTTTTTTACTTTATAATCGTATTAAACATTTACATTCATTATATTTGATATAACTTTTATGATATTTATAAATTTTGATATCTTGTAAGTTAATTTATTGTCCATGAAGAAATTAGTACTTGGTGTTATTTTGATAGTACTCGCAAGCGAAATCTACGCACAGAGCTTCTATAATTATAGACGTGGTCGTGATTTTATTGCAAGCTTGGGAACTGGAACAAGTACCTATTTTGGGGATTTAAATGATGATGGGGACTATTTCGATGCCAAGCCAAATCTCAATATTGGTCTTCAATATTTTTTCACTAATCGCATTGCCGCAAGAGCTGAATTAGGTTGGTTTCAATTATCAGGAGACGATGCAAATTCATCAGAATCTGGCAAAGTGAACAGAAACTTGTCTTTCTCATCTAATAATTTTGAGTTTAATGTTGTTGGAATAGTTCAAGCTTGGCCCGATGGCGCAAGATACTACCAGCGTAACGATTTTAACATTTATGGTTTTGCTGGAGTTGGTGTACTATACTTCAACCCGGTGGCCGAATTAAATGGAAAGAAAGTACCGCTACAACCACTTCAAACTGAAGGTGTAAGTTATAGTAGGGTAACTATTGTTATACCTTATGGTATAGGTATTAAATACAAGCTTA
>NZ_JAVJUY010000333.1:0-18574 GCF_040220315.1 Fulvivirga sp. | reverse complement strand
GCCAACCCTACCTCTGTCGTGATCCGCAATCCCTGCATTCTGGGCAGTGCCTGTGATCTACAGACCGCACTCCGTTTCTCAGGGACCCTGAATCCCCGCCTGACCGGACGGGCAGGAAGTTCAGGGTGACACTCTTAATTTAATTGCCTTCACAAACCACCAATTAGACAGACAAACAATCTCCTTTTCTCACCTAAACAGGTGATTTTCATGCCATTAGAAGAAACTATACTTGTAGAGAATGAAAGTAGTATGGTTTGTGGAGAGTGAGGTTAAAAAGATGAATTAGGTAAAAACCCTCAATTTACTAGGGTAAAACACCTAACGGCTTCTTTCATAATCTTTCTTTATTGACTGTAAAGGCTGTTTTAAGAATTTGAAGCATTGCACTCTGCCAAACACACAATGATTAGTTAATTATCTTTTAAGGCTAAAAATATAAAAGAGTCTGTGACTTGCTTAGATTTTGAATAAAATTAGCCGGTTACAAACCCTTGAGACCATTAGAAAGGCACAAGTTGCAAACTTGCGCCAGCAGGGTCAGTAAATAATAAATCTATACTTAAAATAATCTTCCTAATTAATAACATGGGCATTTTTGAAAAATTAATGAAGAAAACTGAAAGACCAAGATCTTCTACTCGTGGATTTTACTTTGGAGCAACTGAAGCTGAAGGCGAAAATATACAAGGTCAAAGTTTGATAGATTATTTCGAAGATTATCTCGACATACTTAGTGACTTAGAAAAAGGAAAATTCATATTCGTTGGTAGAAAAGGTGTTGGGAAATCAGCTATTGCAAAATTTATAAAGGACACTTCTGATCTAACTAATGAATCATATGCAAAACTTTTAAGAGTTAATGACTTTGAAATCGAAAAACACATTCAACTAGAAGAAAAAAATCATGAAAAAAAAGAAAAAATGATTTTTGAGTGGCTTATTCTAGTTAATATCATAAAGCTCATTGTTTCACACGAATGTGGTCAGTATACTGCAGAGTATGATAAACTAAAAAAGTTTTTAGATGTAAACGCAGGAATTGTAAATGTTGACCAATACCAATTCGTAGAAGGAACCAAACAAAAAGGTGGTCAGGTTAGTTTTGGAGGCTTAAAACATGTATTTGGAGGCATCTTTAAAAATTATTTTGACACAAAAGTTAATAAGGCCGAATTCTATAAACTAATTCCACCATTAAAAGAAATTGTCAAAGTAATGCTAGATTTTGAAGTTAACAGAGATTTAGAGTTTTGGCTTTTATTCGATGATTTAGATATAAATTTTAATGTAAAAGATGATCGAGACAATGTGAAAATCATGGAGTTATTACGTGTCGCTAAAGAATATAACAACGAGATTTTTCGAAACAACACAACAAGAATCCTTCTATTTATACGAGATGATATTAGAGATGAGATTGCTCCTAAATATGAAGATTCTGCAAAAATATTTAACACGTATCAAACCTCATTAAATTGGTATGATCATCGATTATATACGGAAAAATCTGAAGAGTTAATTCCTTTAAAGAAACTTGCAAATAGGAGAATAAAAATAAATTTTGATAAAAATGAAATCAGCTATGGGACAGATCCCTGGTTAACCTTATTCCAAGATGAAAACTACAGTGGTTCAGATTACCCAAAGAAATCAAGTTTTAAATATATACTGGATTTTACATTCTACAGACCTAGAGATATAATCACATTCTTGAACACCATGACAGATGAGTCATGTACATATCCACTCAATAAAGGTGCAGTGAAATCATTATTAAAGAAATTTGTTGACATTAATATAACAGAGATAAAAAGTGAATTAAAACTATTTTTTTCTGACACGGAAATATCAAAGATTTTCAATGAATTATTTCCTTACATTATTCAAAAACAAAATGTGAAACCAAAGGACGTTCAAGACAAAATTGAACAACTTTCTTTTGAACTAAACAGAAATAAAGTATTCGATATATTAATTAACTACTCACTAATCATTTACATGGATTCTTCCGGTACATTATATTTTAATTATCGGGATAATACAACTTTGGGTAATGTCAATAAATCAGAATTATATATGTCACTACCAAAATGTATATATCATTATTATAAAAGGATTAACTAGCATTTGACAAATTAAAAACCAAAATCCCCGAGGCGCACTTCGGGGATTTGTATTTGAAAAAATTCCATATCATTGTCTTTTTGTAAACTCTCATCATTTTAAAATTCTAATGGAAAACACTAAGTCTCTATTCACTGAAAAACAAGTGAGTGTCGCTGCCTTTTTAGGCGGCCCAATACCACCCGGAATTCTTATTTATAAAAACCTCGCCAGGCTAGATAAAATTAAAGAAGCCTATGTTGTTCTGGCGGCTACATTAATATTCACACTGGGGTTACTGTATACATTAATTGCCATTCCAGATGAGCTGTACAATAATATTCCTAGTCAGCTTATACCAACAATTGTTGGACTAATTGTATGGGCGCTGTATCATTTTCTACTATCTCATTATGTAAAAGATTCGCTTGAAGCAGGTAGTAATTCGGAATCTAATTGGAAAGTAGCTGGTTTCACTATTTTAGGAATAGTTATCTATCTTCTAATGGCATTTATAGTAGGATTTTCTCAACCACCATTCCCTGGAGAAAAAATGGTATTTAACGGCAATGAAATCTACTATAATGACAGGACATCAAAAGAAGATGTACAGAAAGTAGCAGATGTGTTATATGAATTTGAATACTTCTCAGATGGTTATGAAAGCATTGCAAAGGTAGAGACCTGGCCGTATGGCTATGAATTGACACTTCCAATTGTTCAAGACTATTGGAATGATCCTGCAGTAGTGAATGACATACAAATACTTAAAGAACTGCTAAAAGAGAGACTTCAAAAAGACGTAACAATCATTTTGGAAGACTACGAGTTGAATGGGGATACCATAGTAAAAAGATTCTAACTCACTAAAAACCAAAATCCCCAAGGCGCACCCCGGGGATTTGTATTTGAAAAAATTCAATATTTATCTTTTATGAACTCAGTTTGTATTAAAAATGAATGAAAAACTCGAATCACAATTAGTAGGTGTTGCTGGTGAATATTTAGTGGCAGGTGAATTATCCTTGAGAGGAATTCTTGCTTCTATTACTTTAAGAAATAGTAAAGGTATTGATATCATAGCTAGTAATTCTGATGCATCGAAGTCAATAAGTATACAAGTTAAGACCAATAGCAATGGAGCCAATAAATGGATCTTAAATAAAAAATCTGAAGATTATTATTCTGAGAATCTTTATTATGTCTTTGTAGCAATTAGAGAATTAGGAACAAGACCTAACTTTCATATTGTACCGAGTAAAATCGTTGCAAGTTTCATAAAAGAAAAACATAAAACGTGGCTTAGTGGTAATAAGCGGGATGGTTCTAGAAGAAAGGATTCTAATATGAGGAAATTTATTGATTCTAGTAATCAGTATCTAGAAAACTGGGATATTCTAGGAATATAAACCAAAATCCCCGAGGCGCACCCCGGGGATTTGTATTTGAAAAAATTGACAGGCAGCACCGGCCAAAAAATTTACAACCAACAACCACTACGAATTGGAAAGTAAGCCGGCTTTAATGCTGCGATGTCAACCAGTGGATCTAGTCCACGTTATCGTGTAAGAACTTGTTGTTACCCAAGATCTGATTATCGTCATTTAAATTATACTTACTCACATGCGGCTCGCTTGAGTGGGGCACGTTAGATAGCTTCACATCTTTGCGCAAAAATGCAGGCACATCTAATTTTTCCTTAAACTCATGCGTATTCATCTCCGACTTATTGTTGTTTTTCAGTCGGTTTAGCCTTTCTTCCGCCTGTCTTTTTAAGCGCTCTTTCGTGCTGCGCACGTCCATCATGCCATCATCATTAATCTGCTGATCGCCTTCATCATCCCCCACTATCTCAAACTCATCATCCAACTCATCAAATAAGCCATCATCACCATCTTCATCGTCTTCTATTCTGGATTCCGGCTTGGCAAATGAGTAACGTGCCGAGAATGAATCTTCTTCCTCTTCCTCAGTAGTTCGAGTAGTTAAGTCAGAGCTGTTATCGTTATTCACTGAGTTATCAGTTTCAAACATGTTTATCTGCTGTGGCTTCTCTAAGTCAAACACTTTACGCTCATCTGTTTGCGTATTGTTAGCATTTGGCTTGCCAATAGGCTCAGCATGCGAATAGCTTCTGTCGAAACCGGTAGCAATCACCGTTACGCGAATGCTTTCTTCAAGGCTAGGATCTACACCGTGGCCGAAGATTACTTCCGCATCTTCACCTGCCTGCTCCTGAATGTATTCGGTAATTTCTGTCAGCTCATCCATCTGTAACTCTGCCTGATCACCCGAGATGATAGAAAGCAAGATTTTCTGAGCTCCTAAAATGTCTCTGTTATCCAATAGCGGTGAAGCCAAGGCCTCTTCGGCAGCTCTGCGTGCTCTGTTATCGCCTTTGGTTAAGGCAGAACCCATCACAGCAGCACCTGCATTGTACATTACAGTGCGCACATCCTGGAAATCTACGTTTACGTATCCCGCAACGGTAATAATTTCAGCAATACCTTTTGCAGCAGTAGTTAATACATTATCGGCCTGGCCAAACGCACTGCCTATCGAGAGATTACCATGGATTTCTCTCAGCTTGTCGTTTAGAATAACCAGTACGGTATCGCAATTCTCGCGAAGTGCTCTAATACCTTCCTCGGCCTGCGCTCGTTTCTTCTTTCCTTCAAAAGAGAAAGGCGAGGTAACAATACCTACCGTAAGGATGTCCATCTCCTTGGCAATTTTGGCAATAACAGGAGCCGCACCCGTTCCGGTACCACCGCCCATTCCGGCCGTGATAAACACCATTTTGGTATCGGTGCCTAATAGGTCCCTGATATCTTCTTTGCTCTCTAAAGCGGCATTTTTGCCCACTTCAGGGTTAGCGCCCGCACCTAATCCTTCCGTAAGGTTTACCCCTATCTGAATTTTGGCCGGCACGGAGCTAGATTTTAATGCTTGTGAATCGGTGTTACATACTACAAACTCAACATCTTTAATGCCTTGGCTGTACATGAAGTTTACGGCATTGCTACCGCCCCCACCTACACCAATCACCTTTATGATCGATTTATGGTGTTTGGGAATTTCGAATTTATATCCATTATCTTCCATTACTTTACTGTTTAGTGGTTTCTGATTTTTTGATTAGTAGTCTTTACTACCATCTAAGTCGTCAATTAAAAGGCCTTTGGTTTTATTTAAGATTTTCGCGAAAAAATCACCGCCAGCTTCGCGTTTCTTTGCAGTTAACTTACCGCCTCCCTTAGCTTCTTTGTATCTGTCTTCTCTGTTATCCAATGCCCTGAATCCGCTAAGTACCAGCCCTACTGATGTTGCGTACATCGGGCTCTTCACGCTATCCACTTTACTTTTGCCTAAATGCTCGTTCGGGTACCCGATGCGTGCATCCATGCCAGTCATGTATTCTACCAATTGCTTCAGGCTGTTCAACTGAGAACCACCACCGGTAATTACTATACCGCCAGCCAGTCTGTTCTCAAACCCTGATGTAATAATTTCTGTATGAGCGAGCTCAATAATCTCTTCCATTCTGGCTTCAATAATATTGGCCAGGTTGCGGATAGAAATTTCTTTGGCCGGCCTGTTTCTAATACCCGGTATCGCCACGATCTCGTTAGGGCTCGCCTCTTCGCCAATGGCTTTACCAAATTTCGTTTTCAACAATTCAGCTTGGTGTTGCATTACCATGCAGCCTTGCTTAATGTCTGATGTGATGATGTTACCTCCGAAAGGTATCACGGCCGTATGGCGGATGATATTGTCATGGAAGATGGCGATATCTGTGGTACCACCTCCAATATCTATCAGGCAGATGCCCGCTTCTTTTTCTTCGTCACTCAATACGGCCAGGCTCGATGCCAATGGCTCTAGTATTAAGTTTTCAATTTCTAGGCCTGCACGCTTCACACATTTGTTAATGTTGTTGATGGCGTTGGTTTGAGCGGTAATCACATGGAAGTCAGCTTCCAGCTTTACGCCACTCATACCCACAGGGTCTTTAATGCCGTCTTCATAATCTACCGTGTAATCCTGAGGCATAACGTGAATAATCTCGCTACCCGGTGGAATGACGATACGGTACATATCGTTGTTCAGACGGTTAATGTCTTCGATAGTGATCTCATCATCATTGGAGTTACGCGTAATGCTTCCATGATGAATTGAACTTTTAATGTGCTGGCCTGCGATTCCAACGTTTACCACGCGGATATCAATACCCGACTGGTCTTCAGCCTCTTTCACGGCCTTTTCAATTGCATTCACAGTTTTGTCGATGTTAGTAACGATGCCCCGGATTACGCCATCCGATTCAGCTTTACCCATTCCCAAAACTTCAAGTTTGCCAAACTCATTCTTGCGACCCACAATTGCGCAAATTTTTGTGGTTCCAATATCGAGTCCGACTACGATTTTGTCATTTTCCATGGTTGTAAATCTATTTTTAGTGGTTGTTAATATTCTTTTTTAGTTTCGAGTTTCCAGCTTCTAGCCACGAGATTGTCTCGCAACTCATAGCTCGTAACTAGTAACTCAAATCATTCAGCGATTACCTGATCTTTATATTCAAGATTAATTCTGCTGTAGGTATTCCACCCCTTCTGAGGGAGCACCTTTTTATAAAAAGCCTTTAGCTTCTTAAACTTCTGCTTTATCTCCTCAGGCTTCCCGAACTCCACTACCTGCTTTGTTACCTGTGGGTAAAGCGTCACATACAAATCCTTATTTATATCTATCTGAGCTATCTGTGCATTCCAAAACTTATCGTTGTAGATAAACTGCAGCAGCTCATAAATTTTCTGGCCTTCTTCCGTTTCCGTGAGGTCATTCTTCATCATCTCTTTCATGTAGCTTCCGCTCAAAATCACAGCACGCGATGTGTATTTTGTGGATGTTGGAAGAATCGCCCCATCCAACGCTACATAGCCATTGGCTTTGCCCGGCTCCAGTATTCTGGCAAATGGTCTGCGCAATTCTGCATTTACCAGCAGATTGCCTTTCAGGTCTTTATAGATTTCGGCCTTCTTAATGAATTTCTGAGTTTTCACTCGGCCTTCAATTTCTTTTAGTTGGATGTCTTTAAAATGTTTGCCTAACAATACATCCTCGCCATTTTGAGTCATCATACCCATAATGTCGTTCTCATCAATAAAGAAATTATCTTGCTGGTTAGTGAGCTTGATAATGATGTCCTGACACTTCTCGCCTTCCTGCTTTCTGCTACCAAAGCTGATCAGGGAAAGTATCAATACAGACACGAATGCTGCCTTTACTCCTTTTCCTATTTTCAGTTTTTTAAGCATGGTATTTCTCGTTTAAAAGTTCTTTAATCGGTTCTACCAGTTTGTCGATATCGCCCGCACCGATAGTGGCGATTACTTCATAGTTGTCGTTTTCAAGGTGGTTCAACAGCTCTTCTTTGCTGATCAACACCTTCTCCGTTTGCATCTTGTCATAGATTATTTGTGACGTTACACCCTCAATAGGTTCTTCCCTTGCCGGATAGATGTCCAGAAGAATCACTTCATCTGCCAGATCAAGACTTTCTGCGAAACCATCTACAAAATCCCTGGTTCTGGTAAAAAGGTGCGGCTGAAATATGGCCGTCACCTTTTTATCAGGGTACATGAATTTGAGTGATTTAAGAAATGACTCTATCTCCGTTGGATGATGTGCGTAATCATCTACAAAAATTATTTTCTCCGATTTGATGATGTACTCAAATCTTCGTTTTACGCCACGGTAGCTTTCTATTCCTGCTTTCACTTCATCAGGCGACAGGCCTAAATCAAGTGCCACAGCTATTGCTACAGTAGCATTTTCTACATTATGAAAACCGGGAACGCCAAGCATAAGATTATTAATATTGCACTGCTCATCACAATAATTGAATTCAAAAAAACCATTCCTCATGGTAATATTGCTGGCAAAAAATTGCCCCCGGTTTATGCCATAGGTGTGTGCTGATCTATTGTAATCATCACCTACCAATTCTTTGGCTATTTTTTCATGAATAAAGAGTTTACCAGAGGCTTTCACCTGCCTGATAAACGCTTTAAAAGAATCTTCTAATTGAGACTTGTCTCCGTAAATATCTAAATGGTCTGCATCCGCAGAGGTAACAACCGCCACATCCGGATGAAGCGTTAAAAACGATCTGTCGAACTCATCGGCCTCCACTACGGCTATGGACTTGCCATCTTTATTCTGGTTAGCGATGTAGTTAGACTCATAATTGGTAGCAATGCCTCCTAAAAATGCCGTGATATCTCTACCTGCATGTTTCAGCAAGTGAGCAATCATGGAAGAGGTCGTAGTTTTACCATGTGTTCCGGCAACTGCTACCAAATGAAATTCTGAAGCAATCATGCCCAATACCTGCGAACGTTTAAACAACTCAAAACCATTGTCTTTGAAGTAGTTAAGTCCCTGATGGTTCTTCGGTATGGCAGGCGTTATAATCACCAATGTTTGCTCCTTGTTCTCTTTTATCGATTGAGGGATGTTATCAATGCTATCATCAAAATGAATATCGATGCCCTCCTCAGTTAGTTTGTTAGTTAAAGAAGTAGGTGTGCGGTCGTAGCCGGATACAGCAAAACCGTTGTGGTTGAACCAACGGGCCAACGCACTCATTCCGATACCCCCGATACCGATGAAATAGACGTTATGGTATTTATCTAATTTCAATTGATAATTCGCATTACTTCTGACACTATATCTTTTGTAGCATTAGGCTTGCCCATTTTTTTAAGGGCTGCGCTAAGACTCGCTTGCTTTTCTTTGTCACCTAAAAGGTCTACTACATTGTTCATTAGACTTTTTTCTGATTCGCTATCACGGATTAAAATAGCCGCACCATTCGTGCTAAGCGACCTTGCATTTTTTGTTTGATGATCTTCAGCCACATTGGGCGAAGGCACCAGTATAGTAGGCTTCCCCACCAATGATAATTCGGAAATGGACAAAGCCCCGGCTCTGGAAACCACTACATCTGCCGAGGCATATGCCAAATCCATTCTCTTAATAAACTCGTGCACTTTTATGTTGCTTCCATAATCAGCAGCCACATTTTTCATATCGTTGTAATAAAATCTACCCGTCTGCCACAGCACCTGGAACCCGCCTTTCACTACCTTATCTAAATGACCAGCAATACTTCTATTGATTGTTCTGGCTCCAAGGCTTCCACCAATAACCAATACGGTTTTTTTATTAGGATCTAATTCAAAATGCTGGATAGCCTCATCTCTTTTGTTTTCCAATGAAAGAATATCGCTTCTTACCGGGTTGCCAGTAAACTTGATTACATCTTTAGGAAAGTATTTCTCCATACCCTCATAGGCCACACATATACTCTTAGCCTTCTTACCGAACTTCTTGTTAGTTAGGCCTGCGTAAGAATTTTGCTCTTGAATTAAGGTTGGCACTTTTCGTGAATTTGCGGCAAACATCATAGGCCCACTTGCATAGCCACCAAAACCAAGTACTGCATTCGGGCTAAATTTTTTAACAATGCCAATGGCCGAGAAGAAACTATGAATAACTTTAAATGGTAAGAGTAAATTTTGAATGGTTACTCTTCGTTGTAATCCGCTAATCCAAAGTCCTACAATTTTATAACCTGCTTCCTGCACTTTGGTCATCTCCATTTTACCCTGTGCACCGACAAACAAAATTTCAGAATCAGGGTGTTGATCCATAATTTCATTAGCCACCGCCAATGCCGGATAAATATGTCCGCCTGTTCCGCCTCCGCTTATGATAAATCGATATGGTGTTTTACTGGTCAACTGGTTACTGGTTTCTGGTTTCTGGTTTCTGGTTATTGGATATTAGTTATTGGTTATTGGTTATTAGTTATTAGTTCTTTGTTAATTGTTAATTGTTAATTGTTAATTGCTCATTGCTCATTGTTAAGCTGCTCTCGCTATATTTTTAATTTCTCCACCTGCACTCTCCCAGGAAGAATCTGTTTCTCCTCTGCTCACACTTAAAATAATTCCGATTGATAGTCCTGTAAATAATAATGATGTACCTCCCATACTTATCAGCGGAAGTGGTAATCCTGTAATCGGCCCTAAGCCAACAACAACGCCCATGTTCACCATCGCCTGAAGCACCAGCGCAAAGCTGAGTCCGGCCGAAAGCAAGCCACCAAACGCTCGTTCACTATTGGTGACTGCCTTCATGCCTCTGGCTAAAAGTATTAAGTAAAGTATGAGTACTACAACCCCTCCCACAATGCCATATTCCTCAACGATAATGGCATAAACGAAATCGGAATATGGGTGTGGAAGAATATTTCTTTGCTGGCTATTGCCGGGACCTTTACCAAAAATTCCCCCTGTAGCAACTGCAATGCGTGCATGTTTTGCCTGGAATGGTAGCTCATCGCCATTGATAAAACTTTCAATTCTGTTTTTGGCTGTCTCGCCCCTAACACCGAAAGTAAGGGCAACGCTACCCGCCATCACTCCAACGAAAACGAGCATAGCCAAATACTTGAGGGGCACTCTACCAATGAACATGATCAGCATACACGTAGCAAAAAGCAGCACTGCCGATGACAAGTTGGTTAATGCGATTAAGCCGCAGATTACACCACACCAGATTAATATTGGGATAAATGACTCTTTAAAGTCTTCAATATTTTGCTGACGCTTGGAAAGCATACTTGCCAAACTGGTTATCAGGGCCAAACTTGCTAAATCAGAAGGCTGAAAAGATGCATTGATGATTGGCAACTGAATCCAACGTGAAGCGTCATTTAAGCTTACACCGTTTGTGAATGTATAAATCAATAATGGTACGCTAATCCACAATGCAAATCTTGAAAGTTTAGAATAGTATCTGTAGTCTATCTTATGGGCAAACCACATGGCGCCCAGGCCAACCCCAACTAATAGTGTATGCTTAATCAAATACGATTCAGGATTAACCATTCGTTTGAAAGCGAGTGTTCCTGTTGCGCTATACACTACCAATATACTGATGAGCGACAGCGCGAAAACTACTACCCAGATAACCGGATCGCCTTTTAAATTATCATCTACCCAAGCTTTTACCTTATTCATTGTTCTAAAGCTTTTGTTTGAAAATCGTTTTTCAGTTCATTCACAGCCTGCTTAAACTGCTCGCCTCTGTCTTCATAATTCTTAAATAAATCGAAGCTTGCACAAGCAGGAGATAACAAAACCACATCGTTGGTTTGAGCATAGTTTAAGGCAGAACGTACTGCCTCATGTATGCTATCTGTCTCCAGCATATTCACAATTTGATTGTGAAATGCATCTCTCAATTTTGAGTTATCCTTACCGAGGCATACAAGTGCTTTCACTTTGGCATTTACTTCGTCCATGATCAGGCTGTAGTCATTGCCTTTATCTACACCGCCTGCGATCCACACCAAAGGCTCAGTAAAGCTTGCCAATGCATATTTTACTGCATCTACATTGGTAGCCTTGGAATCGTTGATAAACCTTACGCCATTGATGGTATCAACATATTCCATTCTATGCGGAGCATTTTTGAAGGTTTTTAGTCCTTGTCTAATATCAACTTCACTTACGCCCATGATTAAGGCAGCGTGTATAGCCGACATCATATTAATGGCATTGTGCATACCTAAAAGCACGGTTTCACTTTGAGGAATCTGAATCTGATCAGTGATTTTCATCACCATATCGTTCGTAACATCATCCAAAGAGATTGGCACTCGCTTTACAGGCGAAATATATCTTGATAATTTATCAGCAATCAGCTCATTATCAGCATAATAGATGAAGTAATCATTCTGACCAGCCTCTTTAATAATTCTAAACTTGGAGCTTACGTAATTCTCAATTTTATACTCATACCTGTCCATATGGTCTGGAGTGATATTGAGTAAAATGGATATATAAGGCTTTAATAAATAGCAACCATCCAGTTGGAAACTGCTGATCTCCACCACGAAGTAATCGTATTTATCTTCGATTACCTGCTTAGCCAAACTATGACCCACGTTGCCTGCCAAGCCCACATTCAGACCAGCCTCTTTTAAGAGGTGATAGGTTAATAATGTAGTGGTTGTCTTACCATTGGTGCCTGTAATGGCGATAATTTTTGCTTTGGTATAAGAAAAAGCAAATTCAATTTCATCAACAATCTTTATTCCGACCTCTCTTATCTTTTTTACTATTTTGGCCGTTTCAGGAATTCCCGGACTTTTAATGACTATGCGAGATTCAAGTATCTTCTTTTTGGAATGGCCACCTTCTTCAAATTCTATACCTTTCTCAACTAATTGAGACTTGTATTTATCGGCTATTGTTCCGAAGTCTGAAACAAACACATCATACCCTTTAGCTTTTGCCAGTAAGGCTGCTCCTGTTCCGCTTTCGCCTGCTCCTAATATGGTGATTAAGTGTCCTATTGTTTTTATGGTTTCTAGTTGCTTGTTTCTCGTTTCTTGTTCTTTATTCCTATCTCAATTTCAGTGTTGCCAAAGTGAGTATTGCCAATAATATTCCTACCATCCAAAACCGTGTTACAATCTTGGATTCGTGTATTTCTAATTTTTGATAATGATGATGCAATGGAGACATCAGGAAAATCCTGCGTCCTTCACCGTATTTCTTTTTCGTGTATTTGAAGTAGCCTACCTGCATCATAACAGAAAGGCTTTCAATTAAGAATATGCCGCACAGAAGCGGTAATAAAAGCTCTTTTCTCACAATCAGAGCCAACACTGCTATTACTCCACCTATGGTTAAGCTTCCAGTATCGCCCATAAATACTTGAGCTGGATACGAGTTGTACCACAAGAAACCAATACAAGCTCCCACAAAGGCAGCACAGAAAATTACCACCTCACTGAGGTTAGGGATGTGTAAAATATTTAGGTAATCACTAAAGTCAACACGGCCAGATAGATAAGCGAAAATGGCTATTGTGAGACCAATGATAGCCGATGTACCCGCAGCAAGCCCATCTATTCCAT
Source organism: Fulvivirga sp. (assembly GCF_040220315.1). GTDB lineage: Bacteria > Bacteroidota > Bacteroidia > Cytophagales > Cyclobacteriaceae > Fulvivirga. Next base: position 5,472 of record NZ_JAVJUY010000333.1, on the reverse strand, counting down.
CGGTCAAATTAGCTCCGTTAGAAACAGCAGTAATAATGAATATCACCACAAACACATAAATAATCCATGTGAAGTCGTGCGATAAAAACGGCACTAATGCATCATAATCAAATTCATTATCCTTTAAGAAGGGAACAGTTGTTTTAGTAGATTTTACATCTTGATATTCTCTTACTACTTCATTTTGTTCGTTTACCGTAGCCTCATCGTACTCCCTCACCACCACATTCTGGTTAAAGTAAAGAGTGAGACCAACGATTAAGCCTATTGAAACCTGACCCACAATTTTAAACTTACCAGCCAGCCCTTCTTTGTTCTTTTTGAATACTTTAATGTAATCATCCATAAAACCGATAAAGCCCAATGCCAGTGTAACACCTATCAATAGCATTACATATACATTCTCCAATCGAGCGAATAGCAATACCGGTATGAGAATTGCACTTATAATGATCAATCCACCCATAGTTGGTGTGCCCTTCTTGGCCATCTGCCCTTCTAAACCCAGATCCCTGATACTTTCACCAACCTGCTTCTTTCTAAGAAAATCAATCAGCTGCTTTCCTATTAAAATGGTAATTACCAATGACAAAACAGCGGCCATGCCAGCTCTGAATGAGATGTATTGAAATACACTCGCCCCTATCAGACTATATTGTTGTTCTAAATAATCAAATAGGTAGTAGAGCATAGTTAATTGGCAAAAAGGTTTAACATTCGTCCTAAAACTTCTTTATCATCAAAAGGGTGTTTCACGCCCTTGATTTCCTGATACTTTTCATGGCCTTTACCGGCCACTAATATGATATCATTGTCACCAGCCAACAGACAAGCTGTTTTTATAGCTTCTTCTCTATCGACTAACACTACAGTCTTTTTATAATCAGCAGGGCTAATGCCCTCTTTCATATCTTTTATTATTGCTTCGGGATCTTCATCACGAGGATTATCAGATGTAAAAACCACCTTGTCGCTTAGTTTGCAGGCAATTGCTGCCATTAAAGGTCTTTTTGAAGTGTCTCTATTTCCACCGCAGCCTACCACCGTAATTACTTTTTCATTCCCTGTTCTGAATTCAGCGATGGTTTCCAATACATTTTTCAATGCATCCGGAGTGTGTGCATAATCTACAATAGCTGTGATTTTCGCATCCGTTTCTACCACTTCAAAACGGCCTTCTGCACCATCTAAAGATGATAGTGCCGTTAGTGTATCTTCTGAATCCTCTCCAAGCAACACTGCCGCACCGTATACGGCCATCAGGTTATAGGCGTTAAAATCTCCTATCAACTTGAACCAAACATTCTTATTATCAATCTCCAGCTCTATGCCTTGAATAGTATTCGATATCATTTTAGCCTTAAAATCGGCTACACTTTTAAGTGCGTAAGTTTGTTTACTGGCCTTTGTGTTTTGAAGCATAATGGCTCCACGCTTATCATCAGAATTTACCAAGGCAAAAGCATCGCTACTTAACCCATCGAATAACTTCTTCTTAGCAGTGATGTAAGCATCAAATGTTTTATGATAGTCTAAGTGGTCGTGCGAAATATTAGAGAAAATGGCTCCTGTAAAGTGCACTCCAGCCACTCTGGATTGATCTAAAGCGTGTGAACTCACTTCCATAAAGGCATAATCACAACCTCGATCAACCATATTAGCTAACAGTTCATTCAACTGTAATGCATCAGGCGTTGTGTGACTTGCCGGAATAATATCATCATCAATTTTATTCTCTACAGTTGATAATAACCCAACTGCATAGCCCAACTTGCGATAAAGTGTAAATAAAAGCGTGGCAATGGTTGTTTTACCATTTGTACCGGTAACGCCCACCAATTTTAATTTACTGCTTGGATTGCCATAAAAATTGGAAGCAATGATGCCAAGTGCAGCTGCACTATCCTTTACGGCAACATAAGTGGCCGAAGTGCTTATCTCTTCCGGTAAGTTTTGACAAACAATAGCAACAGCACCTTTAGCAACTGCCTTGGTTATAAAATCATGGCCATCTGCTTGAGTACCTTTAACAGCCACGAATAAAGAGCCTTTTTCTACTTTTCGAGAATCAAAACACACGGATTTAATTTCCATGGTCATATCTCCTGATGCAGAAATCAGTGATACTTTATATAATATGTCTCTTAATTCGGCCATTAACTCAATTCAATTACTATTCTGCTTCCTTTAGATATTCTTACTCCTGGCAGCTTAGATTGTCTCACTACTCTACCTTTTCCTTTTACTTCAACCTGTAATCCATTGCTTTCCAATACAAAAAGGGCATCTCTCAATGTCATACCATTTACATCTGGCACCAGGTTTTCAGCCATTTTATTTTCTTGCCATTTTAAGGAGTTACCGTAAACCTGAGTTCTTACCCAGTCCTTTTCAGTAGCTGAATGATTAGAAATGCCTAATTCGTTGCACAGCAATTTCAAGTCTCGATGATTGCCTGAACGGATAACAGGGAAAATGCCGGCTTCAGCTATAAATTCTTCCGGAAGCGGCTCATGCATATCCACATCTCTTGAATAAATATTATCAGCTATTTCTTTAAATACAGGGGCAGCCACATTGCTACCGTACTGCCTCCACCCTTTCGGATTCTTAATTACAACTACAGCACTATATTTTGGCTGATCAGCCGGAAAATAACCGGCAAATGACGTGATGTATTTCTTTGTATATCTGCCATTTTCAAGAATCTGAGCAGTACCCGTTTTACCGGCAATTTTATAGTGATCATTCTTAATATTCATGGCTGTACCTCTTTCCACCACACCTTCTAACATCAACCGAAGCTTAATTAAAGTCTCGTCCGAACAGATTTTATCATTCAATACAACCGGCTCATATTCTTTGATAGTCTTGTCAGCTCTTTTTACTTCTTTCACGAATATTGGGCGAATCATTTTTCCACCATTCGCTACAGCGTTGTATAGTGCCAGCGTTTGAATTGGTGTTAACTCTAGGCCATAGCCATAAGCCATCCAGGGAAGAGTTATACCGCTCCAGTCTTTATCAGTTGGCCTTTTTATTTTAGGAATTCCCTCACCTTTAATTTGTAAGCCCAAAGGCTGCGAAAGGCCTATTCTGTCAATTTCATTCACAAATACGGATGGATTCTTGCTGAAATATTTGTCCACCAACTTAGCCATGGCTACATTGGAAGAAAGCTCAAAAGCTTCTTTTACCGTGATAGTTCCATAACCGCCTTCTTCGTGATCTCTAACCGTATTTTTATAGAATTTCTGAACACCTTTTCCAGTATTAATAGTATCCTCTAATTTGATATTGGTATTCTCGAGCAAGGCAATCATTGTTGCCAGTTTGAAGGTAGAACCAGGCTCTCTCAGTCCACCAACAGCATAATTATAACGCTCGTAGTAGTACCCTTTGCTGTTTCTGCTCAAGTTGGCAATGGCCTTAATCTCACCAGTTTTCACTTCCATTACCGCCACTACACCATAATCTGCCTCATGGTAATCCAAAGCTCTTAGCAAAGCAGTTTCACTTACATCTTGCAGGTTAATATCAATGGTAGTTTCGATATCATACCCTTCTTCAGACTTGATTTCCGTCCCGTCAAAAACTGGTTTCCAACTGCCTCCGGCTATTCTCTGATAAAGTGCTTCCCCGTCAGTTCCTGCCAACTCATTGTTAAAGCTGTACTCCAACCCAGCACCACGGTCGTTTTCATTTACAAAACCAATAGTTCTGAGGCTTAGATTGGAAAAAGGCCTGAAGCGTTTATCTACTTTTTCAAAAATGACTCCTCCTTTGAGTCTTCCCGCTCTAAAAATCGGCCATTCTTCCAGCATTTTCTTTTCCTGATACCCAATGGTTCTATTACTCAGCACAGTGTATTGCCTGTTTGCTTCGCGTGCATTTCTAAGCTCACGTTTATACGCTTCAGCACTTTTACTTCCAAAGAATTTAGAAAGCTTAAGAGAAAGAGAATCCAAACCAGCTACAAATAGCTCATCAGAAGCAATGGTTGCATCAAATGCTACTTTATAAAAAGGCAAAGAAGTGGCTAGTAAGCTTCCGTTATCGCTATAGATGTTACCTCTAGTTGCTTTAACCGGTCGGTACTGAAAGCTCATCTGATTTGATAGCTCTTTCCACTTATCGCCCTCAAAAAACTGGATACGGCCTACCTTAACAGCCACTGCAGCAGCAAACACAAAGACTAGCAGAAATGCTATCCGTACTCTTAGTAATATGGATTTCTTAATGTTCATCCTTAATCACTACTTTCTCCGGTGGTTGAATACTTTCCTTAATTCCTAAACCAGCTACATTTTTTGCCACTTCAGATTGCTTGCTGGCAAACATATAGTCTGACTTAAGTGTGGTATAATCGGCCCTCAGGTCTTCTACTTCTTTTTCAAGTGCATCTATTTTTCGAACATTCCTTTCAGCAAAATGACTATTGCCGATATAGAACAAGGCCACTCCTGCCAAGAATAAAACATAAGGCATGTATTTAACAGGAATGCCGCTTTCAAAGGCAGCATCAATCTTCATCATATTTTCAATTCTCGAAAAGATGTTTCTTCCGCTGCTGCTCTTACTTTCGATTTTGAATCTATTTGCTGCCATTTTTTATACTTTTTCAGCAACCCTAAGCTTCGCACTCCGGGCTCTGTTATTATTACTTTTTTCTTCTTCTGAAGCCTCAATGGGCTTCTTGTTGATGGCTTTTAACGGTTTTAGAACATTTCCATAAAAGTCCTTTTCTATTTCACCGCTAACCTTGCCCTTCATTATATAATTCTTCACAAGCCTATCCTCTAAAGAGTGATAAGACATAACCACCAATCTCCCTCCTTCACTAAGTACCTCTCCCGTTTGCTCCAACATTTCCTCCAACACCTGCAACTCACCGTTCACCTCTATCCTGATGGCCTGAAAAACCTGAGCATAGTACCTATTTTCTTTACCCCTTTTTGCAAACTTTACAAGCACATCCTTCAAATCTTGTATCGTAGCTATTTGCTTGTTGATTCTTGCTGAACATATTGCTTCCGCAAGCGTCTTGGCATTTTTAACCTCACCATACATTCCAAAAATTTTATGAAGCTGCTCTTTGGAGTATTCATTAACTACAGACTTTGCTGTTAACTTGGCCGACTGGTCCATTCTCATATCTAATTCAGCATCAAAGCGTGTAGAAAAACCTCTTGATGCTTCATCAATCTGATGAGAAGAAATGCCTAAATCAGCTAAAATTCCATCGACCTGCTTCACCCCATAGGCCTTTAAGTATCTTTTCAGATATCTGAAGTTGCCATCAATAAATGTGAAAGAACGTGTATTAAATTTTTTGGCATTCTCAGCGGCATCTGAGTCTTGATCAAATGCATAGAGATGGCCTTTATTCAAATGTTTTAGTATCTCTCTTGAGTGGCCTCCACCACCAAAAGTTAAATCCACATAAATCCCATCTGGATTTATATTAATCCC
>NZ_JAVJUY010000332.1:0-2352 GCF_040220315.1 Fulvivirga sp. | reverse complement strand
TGATAATGAAATAACGTCTAAAAACTTATCGCTGAATTCGTCAGATATAGTAATAATCTTATCTAGTTCTTCAATCCTCTTCAACCTTTTAATTAGGGGTGAAATATGCTCAGTATTAAGATCGAATTTTGCTATTTCATTATAGTACTCAAATACTATTCTCAATCTAATTTTTTGCAATGCAGTAACTGTGGTCAAATCTAAATTTAATCGCTCAAGTCCTTGATCTATTGCTACAGCTTTGAATTGAGGTTGAGATAAGTAAATTTCAGGGGGTGCTTCATAATAATATGTGCCATGGGTATTATGATACTTTAACTTGGCCGAATAATCATCCCGAATGGCTTCAAGAGTATCATTGCCACCTAAGGCATTAGAAGTTTCACTTAGAAATTGAAGTATATCACTTTTTTCAGACCCCCTTTCGGTTAGATTCTGAATAATATTTCCTGCGCACCAACGAAAATTTTCTATTGAATCAAACCTTGAGAAATAGAAATCATTGGACAGTGCACGCTTCAAAAATGGTTTTTGGGTTTTGTCCGTTGCAGTCAAGAATATTGACCAAAAATCATCATCATTAATTTCACTTGCTGAAATTGGAAATTTATCAGAGTTGTTTCTTCTAGTACTTAAATTGTAAGTGCTTTTATAATCTGATGATACAATAATATCATCTTCACCTTCAGGGACTAGATACTCTCCATTGAAGTCTATTATTATGAACTTGGCGTTTTCTTTGAATCGTGGCTCATCCTTGTATTTCTCAAACAAACGATGATAAAGACTTGCTAAAGTATATGACTTACCACTTCCAGTATTCCCGAATATTCCAATATGACTTGCAAATAAACTATTGACACCAAGAATGATTTCCTTACCCCTTTCATTTGCCAGATTCCCAATCTCCAGTTCTTCATCAAGTTTTCCATTAATCTCTTTAAGAAAATAATGAACCTTTTTGAATTCATTTTGAGAAACCAGATAACATTCATTATCAATTAATGGTAGATCCTTGATCCCTTGTCGAAATCTCCCGCTTTCAATGTACCCAAGTAGTTTAATGTTCAGAAGTCTCTTGATTTTTTCCTTCTCGTTTCTATAGATTTTATCTTGATAGATTTTGTCTTCAGTAATATATTCGCCCTCTATCTTTCCAATAAAGGATTCAAAACCCTTGGTAATTTTTACATAGCTACCTACTGAAATATTCTTAATTAACTCTCCATTATAGAGTAAGTGGGAACCGTTTTTTGACTTATCAACTAAAACATCTACTGATCGTCCTTTGACAGAAACTACCTTCCCTACTCTTAAAACATCTTCTATATCAAGCCCTCCTTTAGACATTTTCTACTTTATGTTGTTCTTCAATTTTTGATATTACTTGATTAAAAAATTGCTTCGTTATTTGTTCCAAGGAATATGAGTTCTGCCCGTCAGCAGGAGCAAGAACTAGGATATTAGATTTCTGAACGACTAACCCTTGTATGCTGCGTTTGGCCTGTTGGTCGAAAGCAAAAATTATAATTAGTAATGTTGGATTTGAAAGAGCTACACGTTTGGTAATTTCACGAACATGTTCATCAGCAAACGAAAAACCAAAAACAAACAAAACTGAATTCTCCCTCTCCAAATGATTTGAGTACATTCTTAAAAGCTCATAAAAAAGAAGGTTTTGTGTAGTTGTAGCGAATTTGTCTTTGGTTGGATTAATCATGACCAACTTGTTATAGGCAGCTAGAAATGACTCATGTATATCTTTCTTCTTAACTCCACTATCATCTAATTTCTTATTTATTTCCACCAGATTTAATGGGTTTCCATCATCGTCATGTATAGAAATAAAGTCCTCATCTGGACAATCAACTGCTAAAATGGCTTTCAAAGAAGACAGACCATAATCATATACAATTCCCTGGTCAGTCTCTAACCAATTCAAACTACCATGTAACTTGAACAAGTTGAAGAGCGGAACCTCGGACCTTATATCGTAATGAGTACTTAACTTGAAAATTGAATTATGGAAATTCTCAGTTCCATATTTGGCATTCAGTTTACCTGAAAAACCATCATTATAGTCCGCGCCCTCCTGCTCCAATGTTGACTCAAGAAACAAGTCCATATTGGTTGTAAATAAATTAGCTTGTTTTGAAAGAAGATTACTTTTTCTCCTCCTAAGGAAAAAGCTAATAGCCTTAATAAGAGACTGATATGAAGCTCTAGTCTTGTTTAACTCTTCAGAATCACCATCTAGAATTTCAAGATTTCCTTTAATTGCAATCTTGAAATATTGATACTTAATAGTAGCATCTAACAATACCTTCTTATCTGAATCAATATCCGAATCCG
>NZ_JAVJUY010000331.1:0-2044 GCF_040220315.1 Fulvivirga sp. | reverse complement strand
TACTCTCTAAATCTTTTTTTATCAGCACAAGATCAAGAAGGTAATTCAATAATATGCGACACAAAAAGCTGGGTTTATGGAAATGAGGTTCAATTAAGGCTAAAAAGTAATAATACAACTGCTGGATTTAATTTGCCGCATTATTGGATGTAAACGATGGAAAAAAAAAGTTATGTAAAGTTATTGAACGTAAGTAAGGCTTATGTCGGTTTGGATATACTTAATATTATCAAAAATTTGTATTCTAATAAAAAATACAAAAGATATACATCTAAAAAATATGTTTTAAAAGACATTAGTCTAAAAATAACTGAAGGAGAAAAAATTGGAATATTAGGAGAAAACGGTGCTGGGAAATCCACCCTGCTAAAAATTATTGCTGGATTGGTTAAACCAAGCTGTGGAGAAATTGATATTAGTGGCGATGTTCACGCAGTGTTTACGCTAGGAACTGCTCTTAAGGATGAGTTAACGGGAAGAAGTAATATTTACTTATCAGGTGAGTTACATGGAATGAGTAAAGAAGATGTTAACTTAATTATTGATGAGCTAATTGATTTTACTGGTTTAGGAGAGTTTATTGATAAGCCAGTTAAAACTTATTCTTCAGGAATGAAGGCCAGGCTAGCATTTGCTGGGCTATCATTTATTAGCCCTGAAATTCTAATATTAGATGAGACGTTATCTACTGGCGATCAATGGTTTCAAGTAAAAGCAAAAAAAATGATTAATAAGCTATGTAATAATGGGAAAATAGTAATTGTTGTATCACATAGCATGGAAGCATTACGTAATATCTGTTCCAGGTGTATCTGGATTAAAGATGGTGTTGTTGAGGAAGATGGTAGCCCTGAAAGTGTTATTGCTGCCTATGAGCACTACCAAAGAAGCAGAATTCTAGAAAGCAACAAATTAATTGATAAAAAAGAGACTTGGTCTAAGCATAAAGATATAAGCATAAATTTGACCCTTTGTAAGGATATGGATTATCACAATGAAATATCATCTATTATCTCAAACTCTAAATTAATAATCACAATTCACTTCGCTGGAAAAATAAATTTTGATTTTTCTTCTATCTCTATTGAGATAACAAGAACTGATGGTCTATTAATATTTCAAGACCATAGTAGTCTAAGTAACTATAGACATTATGATAAAGCTAAACTATTAAAAGTATGCATTGAAAATTTTGCTTTGTATGATGGTATTTTTGAAGTAAAAGCTATGCTTTATAAAAAAAACAACTTGATAGCGTATAGTAAAAAAACGTTAAAAGTTATTTCGGAAAATAAATATTTGGGCGGGGTGCCATTGTTTAATGTAACTTCTGATATTCAGGTGCATTAAATCTAGTGAGAAAAGTCATCTTATGATTAAAAACCTTTTAAAAAAAATTATAAATTCAAATAATATAGAACAACAAACTAATTCTAGTTATTGGTCAAGACATAATGTAACTAGTCACAAGAAGTTTTCTAGCATTGATGAATCTTTAAACTACCTGCAATGGAGAAATGATCAATATTACAATTATGAAAAATACATGCCTACTCATAGTTTTGATGATAAACGCATACTTGATTATGGATGTGGTCCCGGTCACGACTTAGTTGGATTCGGTGTAAATTCTAAGCCAAAAGAACTCATTGGAATAGATGTTTCTCCTGTATCACTTAGTGAAGCCGGTCATCGGATTAATTTGCACAATATTAATGCTGAATTAATATTGCTTGATGAAAATGAAAACAACTTACCTTTTGAGGACCATAGCTTTGATTATGTGCATAGTTCGGGTGTGTTGCATCATGTGCAGGATCCAGTATCAGTGCTTAAAGAGATAAAACGTGTTCTAAAAATAGATGGAAAAATACGAATGATGCTATATAACTACGATAGTATATGGCTTCATCTATATGTGGCATATCATCGAAATATTATACAAGGACTATATCCAGATAAGGACATTAGAGAACAGTTTAGTCATAGTACAGATGGTGAAGATTGCCCAATATCTAATGTATACAAGTACCATGAGTGGATA
>NZ_JAVJUY010000330.1:0-10386 GCF_040220315.1 Fulvivirga sp. | reverse complement strand
TAACATTTCTCTTACGTTATCTTTGATTTTCTCAGGAGTAAAAGAGGCTTTACCCACACTCACGTGAATAATTCCAAATTTATCTACTTTGAAATCAATCTTACCAGCCTTAATATCAGTTACTGCCTTACCTACTTCTAGGGTTACAGTTCCTGACTTAGGGTTTGGCATTAAACCTCTTGGGCCTAATACTTTACCTAAACGACCAACTTTGGCCATTACTGTGGGCATAGTAATAATTACATCTACATCAGTCCATCCGCCTTCAATCTTTTTTATAAATTCATCAAGACCAACATAGTCAGCACCAGCATCTTTTGCTTCCTGCTCTTTGTCAGGTGTACAAAGCACCAATACTTTTAAATCTTTTCCTGTACCATGAGGCAGCGTAACAACACCCCTTACCATCTGGTCAGCTTTTTTAGGATCAACTCCTAATCTAATATCTAAATCGATAGAAGCGTCAAACTTAGTAAAGGTTACGTCCTTTACTAATTGTGAAGCGTCTTCCAAAGAATACTCTTTGTTTGGCTCCAACTTATCAGCTATTGCTTTTTGATTTTTTGTCAACTTTCCCATTTTCTGATCTATTTATTAACTCCAGGGAGCTGTTCCAGTTACTCTTATTCCCATACTTCTAGCGGTACCCGCAACCATTTTCATAGCTGAGTTTACTTCAAATGCGTTAAGGTCAGGCATCTTAGTTTCAGCTATTGTTTTTACCTGATCCCAAGAGATGCTTCCTACCTTATTTCTGTTAGGTTCTGCCGAACCGCTTTTCTTTTTGGCAGCATCTAATATCAACACTGCTGCAGGAGGAGTTTTAATTACAAAGTCAAACGACTTATCTGTATAAATTGTAATTAATACAGGTAAAACCTGTCCTTGTTTCTCCTGAGTTCTTGCATTAAATTGCTTGCAGAAATCCATAATGTTAAGACCTTTACTACCTAAAGCCGGTCCAACGGGTGGAGATGGATTCGCTGCACCACCTCTAATCTGCAATTTCAAGTATCCACTAATTTCCTTAGCCATTTCTTAATCTAATTTTTCTACTTGCATATAGTTTAGTTCAACAGGAGTGTTCCTGCCAAATATTTTCACCATTACGTTGAGCTTTTTACGCTCTTCGAATACCTCCTCAACAGTTCCGGTAAATCCTGAGAATGGTCCGTCCATTACTTTTACTGATTCACCTACTATATAAGGAGTCTCTAGTTTTTCTTCAAATTCGTCAACCTCATCTACCTTGCCCAAAATCCTATTGATCTCTGATTGTCTCAATGGCACCGGTTCTTTTGATTGCCCCGTTCCATTGTTACCCAAGAAACCAATTACTCCTGGAATGCTTGTTACTACGTGGTTTGCTTCACCATTAGATAAATCAGCAGACACAATTACATAACCAGGAAAGAAATTTCTTTCACGAACCCTCTTTTTACCATTTCTCATTTCATATACCTTTTCTGATGGTATAAGAACTTGAGGAACGAAATCCTGAAGACCTTCTCGTTCGATTTCTGTTTCGAGGTAAGCCTTCACCTTTTTCTCCTGACCGCTAACTACTCGTACTACGTACCAATTTAATTCGCTCATCACTCTAGCTACGGTTTATTTAAATTCAGTGTAAATCCAATCCATACCGCTTTCAAAAACGAAATCGATAAGGCCTATAAATAGGGCGAAAATTAAAGAAGCTATCAAAACCAAAATAGATTGATTTTGTAACTGACTATACTTTGGCCATGAGACTTTGTTTTTCATCTCATCGTACGACTCAAGAATAAATGTCTTTAACTTTTGCATTGAAACACTATATTTTATTTTAGCACGGGTGGTAGGACTCGAACCCACAACCAATGGTTTTGGAGACCACTACTCTACCAATTGAGCTACACCCGTTTATATTATTTTTACGAGTTAATTCTCCTACTCTTTCCCACCACGCATTTTGGACATTTACACCACATTCCAATCCCTACAATCCAAAATGGTTTGCAAAGGTAGTATAAAGTTTATTTAAAACAAAAGCGTTCCGAATAAATTTCGGAACGCTTTTGCTATGAATTTTAAATCTTAGTCTAAGATTTCAGTAACCTGACCAGAACCTACAGTTCTACCACCTTCTCTGATAGCGAAACGTAGTCCTTTTTCCATCGCTACTTTGTTAATCAAGTTAACTTCGATAGAGATGTTATCACCAGGCATAACCATTTCTACTCCTGATGGAAGGAAGATTTCACCCGTTACGTCAGTAGTTCTTAAGTAGAACTGAGGACGGTATTTGTTGAAGAATGGAGTGTGACGTCCACCTTCTTCTTTTGAAAGAACGTAAACCTCAGCTTTGAATTTCTGGTGAGGAGTTACAGAACCTGGCTTACAGATTACCATACCTCTTTTGATTTGATCTTTTTCGATACCTCTTAAAAGAAGACCCACGTTGTCACCAGCTTCACCTCTGTCTAATATTTTTCTAAACATTTCAACACCTGTGATGGTAGACTTAAGACCTTCAGCACCCATACCTAAGATATCAACTGGATCTCCAGAGTTGATTACACCTCTTTCGATTCTACCAGTAGCAACAGTACCTCTACCAGTAATAGAGAATACATCTTCTACAGGCATCAAGAAATCTTTGTCAACAAGACGCTCAGGAAGAGGAATGTGGTTATCCACTGCATCCATTAATTCGTCTACTTTAGCAACCCACTCAGCTTCACCGTTAAGTGCACCAAGAGCAGATCCTTGGATAACTGGAATGTTATCACCGTCAAAGTCGTAAGCAGAAAGAAGTTCTCTAACTTCCATTTCAACTAGCTCAAGAAGCTCAGCGTCATCTACTAAGTCAACTTTGTTCATAAATACTACCAATGCAGGTACACCTACCTGACGAGCTAATAGGATGTGTTCTCTAGTTTGTGGCATCGGACCATCAGTTGCAGCAACAACAAGGATAGCTCCATCCATTTGAGCAGCACCAGTAACCATGTTCTTCACATAGTCAGCGTGACCTGGACAGTCAACATGAGCATAGTGTCTGTTTGCTGTTTGATATTCTACGTGAGATGTGTTAATTGTGATACCTCTTTCTTTTTCTTCCGGTGCATTGTCAATTGAAGAGAAGTCTCTCAATTCTGCAAACCCTTTCTCTGCTAACACTTTAGAAATAGCTGCTGTTAACGTTGTTTTACCGTGATCCACGTGACCAATTGTTCCAATATTCAAGTGGGGTTTGGAACGGTCAAAAGTTTCTTTAGCCATATTTGATAATTCCTATTTAGTTTAAAATTTATTCTTTTGTTTAATTAATATGCTAACGCAAAATAGGCTCAAAACAAGTAAACTTATTAAGAACCTTACTATCGAGCCAAGAAGGGGATTTGAACCCCCGACCTCTTCCTTACCAAGGAAGCGCTCTACCCCTGAGCTATCTCGGCTAATGTCTCAGTTCAAAGTTTCCAGTTGTTTTAGACAACTTTGAAATTGAGATTTCGAACCGAGAACTCAAATATCAGTGAGCGGGAGACGAGGTTCGAACTCGCGACCTACAGCTTGGAAGGCTGTCGCTCTACCAGCTGAGCTACTCCCGCTTGATAATTGGGGACTGCGAAGTTACAACATTTATAGCATTGGTAAAATCACAACCCTCAACCTGGTGTGGGGGGAGCAGGATTCGAACCTGCGAAGACATAAGTCAACGGAGTTACAGTCCGTCCCAGTTGGCCGCTTTGGTATCCCCCCAATTCAATTCTTTTAAGAACTTTTACCTTTCATTCTAGCACCTATCGTGATGCCTGTTTTCGAAAGGAAGTGCAAAATTATACGCTTTTTCATTTTAATCAAACTTTTGAAAAAAAAAGTAAAACTAATTTTCAAAAGTGCTATAGCATTGAAATAAGCCTGATTGGAACTACATGATTATTATCTCATTTATTATTCCAGGCCCTATTTCTTTTTCTATTATCGATTTGAGTTTGTCTTTTGAAAGATTCAATTCATTTTTTAAGGGTGCAGAATTGAGTTCTACAAACAATACTTTGTTCTTAATAAAAATTTTAGATGTTCTATTTGCTATTGTGTTGCCCATCAATTTTTCCCATGAGCTTAATAACCTATTTTGATCGAAGCGTTCATTTAAATGATACTGCTTTAACATATCGCCCAGTGCCTCGCCTACTGTTGATGTATTTGACTTACGTGGGTGTTTATATTTTTGTGTCATATCCTTTTTGCGTCTGAAACTGAGTATTAATAAATAAAATTGTTTATTTTCAACCTCATACATCTAATGACATGGAAGAAGATATTCACAGCAAAACTAAGAAGTTAATTAATGATTTGAATTACTTTATGGTTCATGTCATCTCCTATTTCGTTGTAAACCTACCGCTTATGATTTACATCTTTACAGACTTGGGTGAAAGATGGTGGATATTTTTACCTGCCATCTTATGGGCGTTTGGCTTAATCTATCACAGTTTACGTGTTTACGGAACTGATCCTCTCAGAATTAAAAACAAGGGATTAAGAATGGTATTTTCCTACCTTATGAAATTATCCGGTGTATAATCATTCGTTCTTTATTTCTACTTTGCCATTGTCAACCAAATAAAGATTTGGATTTAACTCAAAATCCTTTAAAAGGTTTTCAGTTCGGTCTTTTATAGCATCGGTAATAAATACCTGATTAAATATTCCACTTTTTATCATTGTGAGCAGCTTATTAATGCGATTTGAATCCAGTTTGTCAAAAATATCATCGAGCAAAAGTATTGGTTTAACACTAAGCCCTATTTCCAATGCGTGATATTGCATTAATTTCAATGCTATTGAGAATGACTTTTGCTGACCCTGCGAACCATATTTTTTTAATTGGTTATTCTCGATAAAAAAATGAAAATCGTCTTTATGAATGCCAAAATTGGATCTTTCAGTTACGATATCCCTTTTACTATATTCATTCAACTTTTGACTAACATCAGGTACATCAAACTGCGATCCGTAACGTATGCTTACCTGTTCTCTTTCATCGCTGATGAATTTATAATATTCATTGAATTTTATAAGGTTAGTTGCAATAAATGACTTTCGCTTTTTAAAGATTTTGATGCCAAGATCAAGCAGAACACTATTGTAAGTTTCTAAGAGATCTTTATTTACCTTTCCAGATTTTGAGAAATTTTTGAGCGCACTATTCCTTTGTTTCAGATTCTTATTGTAACGCACCAGGTTGTTCATATAGTCATGGTCAAGCTGGCAGATAATGGAATCAAAGAATTTTCTTCTTATTTCGCTGCTTTCCCTTATAATGTCGGAGTCGTATGGAGTGATAAGCACTACCGGAAAGCGGCCAATATGTTCTGACAGTTTCCCATAATCCTCTTTATTTTTTTTGAATGACTTCTTCTCGCCTTCTTTAAAATAACAAACTATGGTATCTGTACTTCTAGCGTTTACAAAAGTACCCTTGATACTAAAATAGTCCGTATTAAACTTGATGTTTTGATTATCTAATGGGTTGTGGGCGCTTTTTGTCATCGACAAAAAGTAAATGGCATCCAGAATATTGGTTTTACCGCTACCATTTTTACCTACAATACAATTAAGGTGCTCTGAAAAAGTTAATGACAGATTCTCATAGTTCTTGAAGTTAATCAAACTCAACTTTTCAATGTGCATTAACTTTTTTTCTTTATTTTCGCAGTCCTAAATTTGATTCAAAAATAGCATTATGGCAGCTACAACAAAAGGAAAGTCAAAATCTACTTCAAAGAGTTTTTCTAAAGAAACATACCTCACCTGGTTTGAGAGCATGTTGTTAATGAGAAAGTTTGAGGAGAAAGCAGGGCAGCTTTATGGTCAACAAAAAATAAAAGGGTTTTGCCATTTGTATATCGGACAGGAGGCTTGTGTTGCCGGGGCAGTTTCAGCTCTGGAAGAGGGTGATAAATATATTACCGCTTACCGGGATCATGCACACCCCATTGCACTAGGTTCTGATCCGCGTAAAATAATGGCAGAATTATTTGCGAAGGAAACAGGTATATCCAAAGGTAAAGGTGGCTCAATGCATATGTTCGACAAGGAGCACCACTTCTTTGGTGGGCATGGAATAGTTGGTGGGCAGATACCTCTTGGCGCTGGTATTGGGTTTGCAGAAAAGTATAACAAAAGCGGTAAACTGTGCATATGTTACATGGGTGATGGCGCAGTTAGACAGGGCGCATTTCACGAGGCGCTGACCATTGCGATGACCTGGAAGCTTCCTGTGATTTTTGTGATAGAAAACAATGGCTATGCCATGGGAACCTCAGTTTCGAGAACATCAAATGTTACAGAGCTTTATACGTTAGCAGAAGCGTATGATATGCCATCGGAGCCTGTAGATGCTATGTCAGTTGAAGAAGTACACCACGCAGTAGAGAAAGCTGCAAAAAGAGCACGAAAAGGAGATGGTCCAACTTTGCTTGAATTTAAAACCTATAGATATAAAGGGCATTCGATGTCGGATCCTGCCAAATACAGAACAAAGGATGAAGTTGAAGAATACAAAGCAAAAGACCCTATTGAGCAAGTGAGAGCTACTTTATTAAAGAAAAAGTATGCTACAGAAAAGGACATTGAAAAGATAGAGGATAAAATAAAGGAGCAAGTAGCAGAGTGCGTGAAATTTGCCGAAGAATCTCCATATCCTGATCCTAGTGAGGCTTTCAAGGATGTTTATGCGCAACATGATTATCCTTACATTACAGGATAAGTCAATTATTTTTAATCCGATTTCTTCTTATCGTAATAATTAGTAGATTTGCGGCCTTAAATTTTGTAAGAATGGCAAAGGGAAAAAAACAAAAGGAACAAGAACATCATAACGATTTACTCGAGAATCCGGAGGCGTTGGCAGATCAGCTTTCTAAAACCGAACAGTTTGTAGAAAATAACAAAACGTTGGTTTTAGGTATAGGTATTCTACTCTTAGTATTAGTGGGTGGGTATTTCGGTTTTGAGACTTACAAAAAATCACAGAATGAGAAAGCCCAAAACGAAATGTTTCAAGCTATCTATTATTTTGAATCTGACAGCCTTGATCTTGCTTTAAATGGCGATGGGATTAACTTAGGATTTAAAGATATCATTGACGAATACAGTATCACAAGTGCGGCTAATCTGGCTAACTTTTATGCTGGAGCTGCATTCTTAAAACAAGGTGATTATAAAAGTGCTTTGCTTTACTTAGAAGATTTCAGTGCAGATGATTTACTTATTCAGGCAAGAGCATACAGTCTTATGGGCGATGCAAATATGGAATTAGAGAATTATTCTAAAGCTGCCGATCTTTACAAAAAGGCAGCTTCATACAAAGAAAACAAGCAATTTTCGCCAAGATATTTAATGAAAGCAGCACTTGCCTTCGAGTATGCGGAGAATATTGAAGCCGCTAAAGAATCTTACGAAACCATTATAAATGAATATTGGGATTCATCAGAAGTACAGAATGCTAAAAAATTTAAAGCGCGATTAGAAAAAGCTGCTTCATAATTTTTTACTCAAAACATTTTAAGAAGGGATAAGGTAAAGCTTTATCCCTTTTTTAATTTTGCTACATAATGTAATTTATAACTATGTCATCATCACATAAAAACTTAAGCGAATTCTCTTCAAAAAATGTTGCTGATATTTCTCAGAAGCGATTTGGCATTCTTGTGTCAGAATGGAATAGTGAAGTAACTGATGCGTTGTTCTCTGGGGCATTTGAAACATTGGTTACTAATGGTGCTATCAGAGATAATATCATCAAACAATATGTTCCTGGGAGCTACGAGCTATCACTCGGTGCACAATGGATGGCAGAGCGTAAAGATATTGATGCAGTGATTTGCCTGGGCTGTGTGATACAAGGAGAAACAAGACATTTTGACTTTATTTGTAGTGCAGTTGCCCATGGTTTAACTAATGTAAGTTTGAAATATAATAAGCCTGTGATTTTTGGTGTATTGACTCCTGATACTCAAAAGCAAGCTCTTGACAGAGCCGGTGGTAAGCACGGAAATAAAGGTGATGAAGCAGCTATTACTGCTATTAAAATGCTTGGAATCAAAGGGTAACTATCATCATACGCAATACAAACTCATAAAAAGAAAGGCAACCCAAATGGGTTGCCTTTCTTCATTATAATTACTCTAAAATTAATTCTTCTTATCTAAGTCCACTACAATTGGTGAAGCAACGAATACTGAAGAATATGTACCTACTAAAATTCCTACCAGAAGAGCGAAAGAGAAACCTCTTAACACTTCACCTCCGAATAAGAAAAGTATTAATACAACCACCAATGTTGTGGCAGATGTCATTAATGTTCTATTCAAAGTACCGTTGATGGCTGTGTTAAATATTTGCAGTTTATCCGTGCTGGTTCCAAGATTTAGAAACTCCCTTATTCTATCAAATACAACCACGGTATCGTTTATGGAGTAACCTATAATGGTTAGGATCGCAGCAACAAACACTTGATCTATTTCATATTTAATGCCTAATAGACCTGCAATGGCAAAGGCTGAAAATACAAAAGCAGCATCATGCACCAATGCAATAATTGCCCCGGTTGAGAATTGCCATTTTCTAAATCTTACCAAGATGTAAAGGAATATAGCGATAATGGCAAAAATTCCAGCCTCAAAAGAAGCACTCTTAATATCATCTGCAATAGTAGCACCCACTTTAGATGAACCCGAAATAGTGAAGTGCTCAGCATCTACCTGGGAATCATCCTTAACATAGGACTGGCCTGTGAACTTCTCGATCCCTGAAATCAATGATTCTCTTACTTTTTTATCTGCACCGTCCGTTTCATCATTTACCAGATATGATGTAGTTACTTTAATGATATTATTACCACCAAAGTTCTTTACCTCTGTACCAGTGTTTTCAAAGCTTTCGCTTAGTGCGATTTTCATATCCGTTGCCACAACAGGACTTTCAAAATTCACAATATAGGATCTACCACCCTGAAAATCCACACCCAAGTTCAACCCGTTTATTGCTGTTAGTGTCATACCAATAGCTATAAATATTATCGAAAACATATAGGCAATTTTTCTCTTACCCATGAAATCGATATTAATGTTAGATAGAAGATTCTTAGAGAATGGTGTAGAAAATGACACTTTACTATCATCACTTTTTCCTACCATCCACTCAACAACAACCCTGGTGATATATACCGCAGAGAAGAATGAACAGAAAATACCGATCATTAATGTGATGGCGAATCCTTTGATAGGACCCTGACCTAAAACGTAAAGAATGATGGCCGTTAACAACGTTGTAACGTTGGCATCTACAATTGAGCTAAATGCCTTTTTGTATCCTGTAGAGATGGCCTCACGAAGTTTAGAGCCATTTCTAAGTTCTTCTCTGATACGCTCAAAGATTAGAACGTTTGCGTCAATTGACATACCTATGGTTAATACAATACCTGCGATACCCGGTAATGTTAATGCTGCATTAAATTGAGCAAGAATACCCATGATAAAGAAGATATTAAAAACCAATGCAATGTTGGCAACAAATCCTCCTTTGGCATAATAGGCAACCATGAACAACACCACTACGATCAAACCGGAAACAATAGAAATGATACCCTGACTTTGAGCAATTTTACCCAAAGTTGGTCCAACAATTGCCTCCTCAACAATTCGTGTTGGTGCCGGTAATGAACCTGCCTTTAGAATATTCGCTAAATCTTTAGCTTCTTCAATAGTGAAGTTTCCAGAAATCTGTGAGTTACCATTGGGTATTTCACCGTTAACATAAGGAGCAGAATAAACTAGATCATCAAGAACAATGGCTATTCGCCCACGTGGATTTTGATTGGCGGCTTCGGCTGTCATTTTTCTCCAGACTCTTGTACCTTGAGCATTCATCTGCATGCTAACAGCTGGACTTGCATACTCATCAAGATCTTGCCTGGCATCCGTTATTACTTCACCCGTAAGTTGTGCCTGGCCACCACGTCCTAATTCTACAAAATACAGCTGTAGTAATTCCATTCCTGTAGCCTCATCTACAGTTGGCTTCACTTCCCATAAAGGCTTTACATTTCTTGGAAGTAGGTTTCTAACGTCATCTCTTCTTATGATTGAACCAATTTCAGCAGTATCACGCACATCATAGATCAGCCCGCCCTGTGCCTTTGTAAGTGCAAACAAAGGAGAAATTTGAGCTGAGAGAGAGTCAAGTTTGCTTTGTGTTGAATCTTTTTCTGATGATGATAATGCCGCATCTAAATCAGAGTCAGTTGAATCATTATCAGCAGATAATAAATCGCCTAAATTTTCGGAAGAATTGTCTGTTGCTGAATCATCACTCTTACTTGCCTTCAGCGCT
>NZ_JAVJUY010000329.1:0-8925 GCF_040220315.1 Fulvivirga sp. | reverse complement strand
TGGTAAAGCAAGTAGGTTTTTTAAGAAACCTGATCATAAGAACATCTAGTACAGGTGAAGTGATGGTAATTCTACAAGTGACAGAAGATGACCAGAAAACCATCAAGCTTTTCACAGACCTTATTGCATCGTTTGATGAAGTTACTTCCACTAATTACGTGATCAATAATAAGGGAAATGATACTTTTCATGATTTAGATGTGATGTGCGTTGATGGAAAGCCATATATTGAAGAGCAGATGAATTTCCCAGATTCTAAAGATAAAATCACTTTTAGAGTAGGGCCAAAATCATTTTACCAGACCAATTCTGAACAGGCAGAAGTGTTATACAGGCGCGCATGGGAACTAGCAAAAATCAGTAATGAAGACACTGTTTACGATTTATATACAGGAACAGGTACCATAGCCAATTATGTATCTAAATCTGCTAAAATGGTGGTAGGTGTAGAGTATGTGGAAGCTGCCATTGAAGATGCTAAAATCAACTCAGAAATAAATGGTATAACAAATACCACATTTTATGCAGGTGATATGAAAGACACATTAACCGCTGGTTTTATTAAATCAAACGGAAAGCCGGATATCATTATCACAGATCCTCCACGAGCTGGGATGCATCCGGATGTGTGCAATGTACTTTTGACAAGTGGTGCCAAACGAATTGTTTATATCAGTTGTAATCCGGCTACTCAGGCCAGGGATTTAGCTTTACTTAATGATAAATATAAGGTGACTGAAGTGCAGCCTGTGGATATGTTTCCGCATACACATCATGTGGAGAATATTGCTGTATTGGAGTTGAAATAAAAAAGGAGGCTAATGCCTCCTTAATCTATCTTTTATAAATTACGCCATCCGGCTCATTATCGAAGTGTTTTTCATAGATGTCACGATATTTTTTGGCATCAGAATCTGAAACTTTAT
Organism: Fulvivirga sp.; assembly: GCF_040220315.1. GTDB lineage: Bacteria > Bacteroidota > Bacteroidia > Cytophagales > Cyclobacteriaceae > Fulvivirga. Next base: position 7,999 of record NZ_JAVJUY010000329.1, on the reverse strand, counting down.
CTCCATTCACCGACACGTCTCCATTTCTCTCAAATTCCAAGTCCGATAGTCTTTCACTGCCTTTGAGGTAGCCATCCTTTCTTATTTCATCCACTAGCTCATTTTCAAATTCCTCCACTCTCTTTTGAATATTATGAGCCATGGCCTCAATTTCTCTCACCCTCAATTCTTCGACTCTTAGCTGTTTTTCCATTACTTCTTTTGCTCGTTCTAGCTCAGCATGAATGCGCTCCTCATCAACTAAAACCCGCTGAGCCATTTCTTTCGCACGTAACACTTCAGCCTGAATCATATCCTCAAATCGCTCATCATCGAATTTGTTCATTTTTATACTCAGCTCTTCTGACATTCTGTTGAGCTCCTCTCCATGTTCTGCATAAAAGTCTTCGAACTTTTTGGAAAACTCTTCCATAAACTCCTCTGACCATCTGGCCAGTTCATCCGACTTGTCAAAATGGATTGAGTTTCTTCTTGGCCAATCATCGTTTCTCCAATCGTCATCATCCTCTAAAGAATCTTTCTTCACTACCCTATTTTCCTTTGCCAGCCTTTTTTCATTCACTCGCACATCTTTCTTTGTTAGCACGATTCTCTCATCATCTCTTTCTGAATCTTCTCTGTCGTCAAACCTTGGCTCGCTATGAATTTTCACATCCACATCCTTTGGTTGAATATTAATAATTTCATTTTTGATAACATCTTTGCGATGTAAATCAGTTGGTTCATCATTTTTAGAATACCAACTGAAGCTCATAATAATAGCCGCCATGACCAATAGTGCTATTAATTTAACTTCCATTTTGTTTTGAGTTTTCATATCTGTTAATCGTTTTATTCGTGTTATTAAGTTGTTATTGGTTGCAAATTGAGTGGCGAGCAGAGGGCGTAACCGAACCTCTTCTACTGCTGCCAATGTTTTGATATATTCATTTTTATTTTCCAAGACAGACACCACCTCATCGTCAACAGCATTTTCCCGTTCAGCCCTAATGATATTAGAGATCATCCATACAAAAGGATTAAAGAAGAAGACAGACTCTACCAGATGCTGAAATATGTTAACCAGAAAATCGTACCGCTTAATATGTACCAGTTCGTGTGATATGATAAGCTCCAACTGACTTAGGCTGAGGTTTGAGGCATATGACACTGGAAATAAGATGATTGGCTTCAGTATTCCTACTACACATGGCACATCAATCCGATCTGAAAATTTCAGTTGTACCGTTTTTATTATGCCCAGTTTCTCACTGAGATTAGTAGTTAGGTGATGCCACTCCTGATAAGTTACTGGCGTAGATTTTTTAACAAGCCATTTGAGATATAAAATACTGCCGCTAAACCGCACTAGCATAATACCAACTCCTGAAAGCCAAACAAGAACCATGGTTTGAATATGAGAATGTACCCAAGCCAATAGCGATATTCTGCTTACCGTCTCAATGAGATTGTTGGAGAAAATAAAATACATCTCGTTAAGGCTGCCAGATTGCTCTGGGATTGATAGATAATATCCAAAAGTAACAAAAGCACTTACCGAGAACACAGTTAATGAAATGCAGGCCAGCAGGTATTTTACAGAGGATGATTGTATTCTAAATATGCCTTTAATCCCAAAAAGCAACAACACAAGAAAAAAGCCCTGCCAAAGAGAGTGTAAAAGTGTATAACCAATAGCCTCTACCAATCCATTCATTTTTGCTCAGAGTTAAGTTTATCAATGTATTCCTTTATTTCTTTCAATTCCTTTGCGCTGGACTTTTTATTGCCTAAAACCTGCATTACCATCTTCATAGCTGAACCTTGAAAAGCTGTTTCCATGAGTTGTTCAACAAGTGTTTGTTGTATAGATGTCTTATTTATAAGGGCTGTATAACGATGGGTCTTCCCAAACAGCTCCCTTGATACGATGCCTTTCTCATGCATGATTTGCATAAATTTCAGGGTGGTCGTATAACCTATCTCCTTATCCTGTGATAGTTGTTCGTTCACTTCTCTTACAGTAGAAGGGCCTTTGTCCCATAGCACCTGAAGTATTTCTAACTCTTTATCTGTTGGTTTAATTTTCATATACGAATCTATTCGTAGACAAAACTAATAATGGAAAGTAAATTAACAAATTTTAATACGAATTTTTTCGTAGATAGTTTTCCTAGTATGCTAAATACCTTTATAACCGTCTGTTAAACAGATTACTACACATGGGTTTTAATAGATTTTCTTTCTTATATTCAAGGTTAGAATTATGGCTAAACTCTCGAATGTATTAAGAATAGGCATTATTATTCTAGGCTTTATGGTAGGCTATTCCGTACTAACGGCCATTTTATTCTACTTTGAGTCACAAGATCCTAATGCTACCATAAAAGATTATGGTGATGCAATTTGGTTTGCCATGGTTACACTTACCACAGTGGGCTATGGAGATTTGACCCCGGTTACACAGGAAGGTAGAATTTTTGGTTCAATCTTTCTGCTGGCAAGCTTGGGTTTTTATGGGGTAATGATTGGCCAAATAAGTAGCATCATGAATACAATAAGAGAAAATAACAAATTGGGTATGAATGGAACGAATTTTACGAATCATGTAGTAATGATTGGCTGGTCTGACTTTGGCAAAGCAGTAATTGATCAACTGATTGCCGCTGGAAGGCAAGTGGCTATAGTTACAAAGGAAAAAGATAACGTTGATATAATACGTGAGTTTTACCCGAATAAAAATGTTTTTACACTTTTTTCAGATTATAATAATTTTGATATGCTCTCAAAATTAAATGTAGATGAGTGTTCTATCATGTTCGTTAATCTGGATGACGACACAGAAAAGTTGGTATACGTACTCAATTTAAAGAAGCATTTTGATGACTTAAAGTATGTAGTGACCCTGGATAATGCCAACCTTAAAACTACATTCCAAAGTGCTGGGGTAACCTATGCGGTGAGCAAACACGAAATAGCCTCCAGGCTCCTAGCTAGTTATATTTTTGAGCCCGATGTTGCAGAATATTCAGAAGAAATTTTGGCATACCCACAAACGGATGAGCATTATGACATCAAACAATACAAGGTTTTAAAGGATAACCCGTACAATAACCAATTCTACGACAAAGTTTTTTTTGACATAAAAAAGGAATTTAATGCTGTTTTAATTGGGATAGTAAAAATTGAGGATGGCAAAAGAGTGTTAATGAAAAACCCTGAAGAAACCGTAAAAATCACTGAAGATGATTATTTGATTATGATCATTAATAAGAACTCAGTTAAGAAATTGAAGCGGTTTTTCAATGTTGATGAAGGCTATTTATAAGAAACCCTGACACCTTATAACAGGGTCAGGGCCTCTACCAAACTACACTTATCAAACTAGTGCTAAATTTCAACCTGATCTAAATTGAGAAACTCAATTTGACCATCGTCATTCATATCAACGCCAACAAGGCTCTCTTTATTGACTTTACCGGCTAAAATTTCTTTAGAAAGTTGATTTAATATCTCTTTCTGCAAAACCCGCTTCAATGGCCTTGCCCCAAACTGAGGATCAAAACCTCGTTTGGCTAAGTAATCTAAGGCTTTATCAGAGATTTCGAGTTTCACTCCATTGTCCTCCAACATTTTCTGTATTGACTTAAACTGAATGTCAACAATTTTTCTAATATCTTCTTTAGATAACGGTCTGAACATGATTGTCTCATCAATTCTGTTAAGAAACTCTGGTCTAACAGATTTTCTCATCAGCTCAAATACCTGATTTTTAGTTGTTTCAATCACTTCCTCTTTATTATCATCCGTCATGTTCTCAAAGTTTTCCTGAATAATGTGCGAGCCCATGTTGGTAGTCATTATGATGATAGTATTCTTAAAGTTTGCCACACGCCCTTTGTTATCAGTGAGCCTACCTTCATCTAACACTTGTAACAAAATGTTGAAAACATCCGGATGCGCCTTTTCAATTTCATCCAACAGAATTACAGAATATGGCTTTCTCCTTACTGCCTCCGTTAATTGGCCTCCTTCATCATAACCAACATATCCCGGAGGTGCTCCTACCAATCTGCTCACCGAATGCCTTTCCTGGTATTCAGACATATCTATTCGAACCATGGCATTTTCATCATTAAATAAATACTCAGCCAGAGCCTTAGATAATTCTGTTTTACCAACACCCGTTGTTCCTAAAAATATGAACGAGCCAATCGGCCTTTTCGGGTCTTGTAAGCCCGCCCTACTCCTTCTCACAGCATCTGAAAGGGCTTGAATAGCCTCCTCCTGACCGGCTACACGTTTTCCTAATTCCTCCTCAAGGAAAAGTAATTTCTCCCGTTCACTCTGAATCATTTTTGATAGTGGAATACCTGTCCATCGAGAAACTACCTCTGCAATGTCCTCTGCATCTACCTCCTCTTTGAGCATTGAGGAGCCTTGCTGTTCTTTCATTTTCTCTTGAAACATCTCAAGATTTTTTTCGGCTTCCACCAATTTGCCATAGCGTATCTCAGCAACCAGTCCAAAGTCACCAGACTTTTCAGCCTGTTCAGCTTCAAACTTCAGCTTATCAATTTTTTCCTTTTCACTTCTTATGCCTTGAACTACGGATTTTTCATTTTCCCACTTTGCTTTCAGGTCATTGCGTTTATCCGTGAGATCGGCAATTTGCTTTGTTAAGTCTCGCTCTTTCTCTTTATCTTTTTCTCTTCTAATAGCCTCTCGCTCAATCTCAAGTTGCATTATCCTACGGTTCAACTCATCTAACTCTTCGGGCATAGAATCCATCTCTAACCTTAGTTTAGAAGCTGCCTCATCCATTAAGTCAATGGCTTTATCTGGTAAAAACCGATCTGAAATATATCTATTGGATAATTCAACCGCGGAAATTACAGCGTCATCCTTAATTCTCACACCGTGGTGCAATTCATATTTTTCTTTGATACCTCTAAGTATGGAAATTGCATCTGGTGTAGATGGCTCATCTACGGTAACTGACTGAAACCTTCTTTCTAAAGCTTTATCTTTTTCAACATACTTCTGATATTCTTTCAACGTAGTAGCACCAATTGCATGTAGTTCACCCCTAGCCAATGCCGGTTTAAGCAAGTTAGCAGCATCCATGGCTCCTTCACCACCACCAGCGCCTATCAGTGTGTGAATCTCATCGATGAACAGGATAATTTGTCCATCAGAATCTACTACTTCTTTAATCACTGACTTCAGTCGCTCTTCGAACTCACCTTTGTATTTGGCTCCTGCCACCAAAAGTCCCATGTCAAGGGATATTAATATTTTGTCTTTTAGGTTTTCAGGAACATCGCCATCTACAATACGCTGGGCCATACCTTCTACAATGGCCGTTTTACCAACGCCAGGCTCACCTAAGAGTATCGGGTTGTTCTTTGTACGTCTGGACAATATCTGAAGTACTCTTCTAATTTCATCATCTCGGCCGATTACCGGATCGATTTTACCTTTTTTGGCTTGCTCATTTAGGTTAACAGAATAGCGTTCCAATGATTTGTATTTGGATTCTGCATTCTGGTCTGTTACCCGGCTATTACCTCTTAATTCTTTAATGGCAGCTAGAAGTGCTTTATACTCAAAACCTACATCCTTTAATAAGGATGCTACTTTATCTTTTCCCTGAAGTAATCCTATCACAATATGCTCAACAGCAATGTACTCGTCATTGAATGCTTTAAGCTCTTTCTCTGCTTTTTGGAGTGCAGTAGCAGAATCGTTAGATAAATAAGGCTTTTGACCGCTTATCTTAGGGTAGCTTTGAATAATTTCATCAAGCTTAGTGCTTAAATGCAACTGGTTGACATTTAACTTTTTAATGATAAATGAAACCAGGTTTTCGTCTGTGCTTAAAATTGCCTGTAACAAATGACCTGGCTCAATAGCTTGTTGCTCAAAGCCTAAAGCCACCTCTGCTGCCTTCTGAAGCACCTCTTGCGATTTTATTGTGTACTTATCAAAATTCATTTTTTTGTAACTTTTATATCAGGCCTTTCTATTGTCTGTTCCACAATCAATATAACGCCTCACATTTCTTTTAATAATTCTTTCAATTCATATTTGTCAAATAACAATCCAACTAAATTAATAAGTCATAATGGCATATAATATTCTAATATTACCTTAAAATATGTCAATATGTCTTTAAAATACCCCAATTTATGAGTCAAAATAAAATTATACCTCCTTCCGATTTCATCTTTACAGCCTCATACACTGTTTCTATATCTGACATCAATTATGGCGGCCATGTTGGTAATGACAAGGTATTAACCATCATGCAAGAAGCCAGAATGCAATTCTTTCAGCATCATGGTTATAAAGATGAGGTATCTATTGAAGGGGGTATTGGTATTATAGTCGCCAATGCTGCCATCACTTACAAGTCAGAAACGTTTTATAAGGATGAATTGCGAATTAAAATTGCGGTTGAGAACATCTCTAAAATTGGGTTTGATATGTTATATGTTATTGAAAATCATACCTCTGGTAAAATAACTGCACTTGGTAAAACAGGAATTGTCTGTTTCGATTATCAGTTGAAGAAGATTGCTACCATTCCAACGAAATTTCTGCAAATATTAAAGCAAGGAAATTAAGATACTATCTTTGCAGCTATGGCGGCAAAAGACATTAGACAACTGAGCTTAGAAGATATTGGTGATTACTTTGAGTCGATAGGTGAAAAACGATTTCGTGCCAAACAGGTAGATGAGTGGCTGTGGAAAAAATCAGCCAAAGATTTTGATCAGATGACTAACCTATCTTTAGCTACCCGAGAGCAGTTGAAGAAAGACTTTGTGATTAACCATATAGCCGTTGATCAGATGCAGCGCAGCTCGGATGGCACCATCAAAAATGCCGTTAAACTGTTTGATGGCATGACTGTTGAATCTGTTCTGATTCCCACAGAAAAGCGAATTACAGCCTGTATTTCCAGCCAGGTAGGTTGTAGTCTAGATTGTCATTTTTGTGCAACGGCCAGGTTAAAGCGCATGCGCAACCTCAATCCAGATGAGATTTATGATCAGGTGGTGGCGATAAAAGAACAAGGCGAGCAATTCTTTGGCAGACCTTTAACGAACATTGTATTTATGGGAATGGGCGAGCCTCTTTTAAATTACAATAATGTAATTGCGGCCATCGATAAAATTACTGGAGATAAAGGCTTAGGCATGTCTGCCAAACGAATAACCCTTTCTACTGTGGGCATACCCAAATTAATAAAGAAAATGGCCGATGACGAGGTAAAATTCAATCTTGCCGTATCGTTACATTCAGCCATTAACGAGATACGCTCTAAGGTTATGCCTATCAATGATAAAAACCCACTGGAAGACCTTATTGATAGCTTAAAATACTGGTACGATAAAACCAAAAGAAAAATTACCTATGAATATGTGGTTTGGAAAGGTATAAACGATCAGCAAAAAGATGCCGAAGCGCTACTTAAAATTTGCAAGGCCGTTCCATCTAAAGTCAATTTAATTGAGTACAACCCTATTGATGATGGTGAATTTCAACAGGCATCTAATGAAGCGATAGGTATGTATGTTAAGCTGCTGGAAGATCATAATATACCTATTACCGTTAGAAGAAGCAGGGGAAAAGATATTGATGCGGCTTGTGGTCAGTTGGCGAATAAAACCGAAAATTAACACCCTTTTACTTCATAAAATTAGGCTACATTGTTAAATTGATGCTATTAATTAGCTGATGACCAGATTTTTAGCCACATTAACACATTTTGGAGTTCGTAGTGATACTACAGACTTTGAAATGTTAAGGATCAGACTCATCAATATTTTTGCACTTTTAGCAGGTGGTTTAACATTAGTTTTTGGCACTTTAAATGTTACTCTTGGAATCTACACCCAAGGTATTCTTATATATTCCGGTTTATTCATATTAACAGTACCCACACTTAATCTCAATAATAGATTCAAAACGTATGCTGCTAAATAATACCTTATTGGGGTAGGTTTTATAA
>NZ_JAVJUY010000328.1:0-4544 GCF_040220315.1 Fulvivirga sp. | reverse complement strand
GATCATTTGATCAACCCTTTTTTGGTTTAATACATTATTTTATAAGGTGTTAACGTTATTTAAATCCTCAGAAGCTTTTTTCAAACGAGCCTTGAAGCTTTCTTCACCTTTTCTTAGCCAAACTCTTGGGTCGTAGTATTTCTTGTTTGGTTTATCGTCTCCCTCAGGGTTACCAATTTGCCCTTGAAGATAGCCTTCATTTGATTTGTAGTAGTTTTTCACACCTTCCCAATAAGCCCATTGCAAATCAGTATCAATGTTCATTTTTATAACACCGTAAGAGATACCTTCACGAATTTCTTCAACCGTTGATCCTGATCCACCGTGGAATACAAAATCTACCGGGTTTGGCCCAGTATTATACTTTTCAATGATATAATCTTGAGAATTCTTCAAAATTACAGGCGTTAGCTTCACATTACCTGGCTTATAAACACCATGTACGTTACCAAAAGCAGCTGCAATAGTAAACCTGTGGCTAATCTTGCTCAATTCTTCATAAGCATACGCTACTTCTTCAGGTTGCGTATAAAGCTTAGAACTGTCTACATCAGTGTTGTCAACTCCATCTTCTTCGCCACCAGTTACACCTAATTCAATTTCTAACGTCATATCTATTTTGCTCATTCGCTCAAGATACTTTTTACAGATTTCAATATTTTCTTCAATAGGTTCTTCCGAAAGATCGATCATGTGGGAGCTAAACAATGGTTTCCCGTGCTGTTTGTAAAATTCCTCACCGGCATCAAGCATTCCGTCAATCCAAGGTAATAACTTCTTCGCTGCGTGGTCTGTATGCAACACTATTCGAGCGCCATATAATTCAGCCATCTGGTGCACGTGCTTGGCGCCAGAAACAGCACCAGCAACGGCCGCTCGCTGATTGTCATTGTTTAATCCTTTGCCGGCAAAGAATACAGCACCACCATTAGAGAATTGGATCATCATTGGTGCATTTAATTCAGCAGCTGTTTCTATTACTGCATTTACAGAGTTTGTACCTACAACATTAACTGCCGGCAGGGCAAAACTCTTTTCTTTTGCGTATTTAAATAGTTCTTGAACTTCATCGCCAGTAAGAACACCAGGCTTAAATTTTGAAGATGACATAAGTATATGTGTATGGTTGAATAATCGGGTAAAACTCTTTTTTTAAGAGTGTTACAAATAAACTAAATAATTGGCGGAGGTCACATTCTTAATAGTAATTTTTGAAAGCTGGCTGATACTGATGATATTTGCTCAGTTTTCAATCGGATAGCAATTATGAGCTGGTTTAAAAGGAAGGATAAAGGAATTCAAACACCCACAGAGGCTAAAAAGGAAGCACCGGATGGTTTGTGGACTAAAACGCCTAGTGGCAAAATCGTACATACACGAGAATTAAAGAGTAATTCCTATGTGAGTCCGGAAGATGGGTATCATGTGCGAATTGGCTCTGCCGAATATTTTGAAATTCTGTTTGACAATAACAAGTTCACTGAACTTGACGAAAATATGGAATCAGCAGACCCTTTAAAGTTTGTTGATACCAAGGCATATCCAGATAGAATAAAGAGTACGCAGAAAAAATCTGAACTAAAGGACGCAGTGAGAACAGCCTATGGAAAAATGAATGGGCTGGAAATTACTGTTGCGTGTATGGATTTTGGTTTTATTGGTGGCTCCATGGGAAGTGTCGTAGGTGAGAAAATAGCCAGAGCCATTGATCATTCACTACAAAATAAAAAGCCATTTTTAATGATTTCTAAGTCTGGTGGAGCCAGAATGATGGAAGCGGGCTTATCATTGATGCAAATGGCGAAAACATCAGCCAAACTGGCATTACTTAGCGAAGCTAAAATCCCATACATTTCTTTATTAACTGATCCCACCACGGGCGGTGTTACAGCATCGTACGCTATGCTTGGTGACTTTAATATTGCAGAGCCAGGCGCTTTGATAGGCTTCGCTGGCCCTAGGGTTATTAGAGAAACGATCGGTAAAGACTTACCAAAAGGATTTCAAAGTGCAGAGTTTGTACTGGATCATGGATTCCTCGATTTTATAGTAGATCGCAGAAACCTCAAATCGAAATTGACTACTTTACTCAAGATGTTGAAATAAATAGAAAAGGGCTTTCAAAGCCTTTTTCTATTTATTGTTGCCTTCATCTGGCTTGGGCTCTTCTATACTTTCTTCAACAACTTCTTCTTCAGGTTTATAAATTATACTAATAGGGAAGTCATTACCATGCACAAAACCAGTTGGGTACTGTGCTTGTCCACCATGCTGTTCGCTTAGTTCAGGCACGCGCTCCTCCATATAGATTTTCAACTCATTCACCGTTACTTTTTCATCTCCGGAATCGGCTTCACCGTCTAAAGCTTCCAGCAATGCATAAGTAAATACTCCATGTTGCAACACTTCAAATTCTGAAGCAAACTGTTGCGTTCCACTAGAGGCAATCATTACCACACCAGAAGCCCTTGCTAATTGCACAATGGCCTTTTCTTCTGAAGCCGCTGCCCGTACGTTAATGGATTTTAACGCACCACCTGAATGACATGCATCCATTAATATCAGCTGCTTTTGTGATTTAACCTGCGCTAAGTAACCTTTTAATTCTGTTGCTGAAATACCCTTTTCCTGAAGTTGCTCTGGGTCTCCATATAGTTTGGTGATGTTGGTTGGCACAAGGTAATACTCATTATTATTGTCTTCATCCAACGTACCGTGGCCGGCATAGTAGAATACAAACACATCTTCGGGCTTGGCAGTGGCTATTATCGATTCAAAACCTTTTATAATATTTTCTTTGGTTGCCTCGGTATCATAAATCTCTGTTTTACGAATGGAGCGAAACATTTTGCTACCATTGGTGATAATTTTATCGGTAAAAGATTTGGCATCTGGCTGGGCATAGTTCAGGTTATAAGCTGGGTTCTTATATTTGTTAATACCCACAGAAAGAATATGCAGATTGGTGGTAGCCATTATTTCACCCACATATTTAATTTTCAAATGATCGCCTTTAGACTCAATTTTTTGAAAGTTTTTAACGACTACTTCAAAGTCATTAATTCCATTGGTAAGATTTACATGATACTGCTTTATCACTTGTTTGCCTTCCGTTCCGACAGATTCAAATTCATCATCAATAATGATTAATTTATTGTTTTGATAGATATTCACTTCTTTAATTCCACCCCCGCCATCATAGATATCTACATCTAGTTCCAGCGTTTTGCTTTGGGTTTCGTATCGGCCTTCGTGATAGTCCAGCTGTTTAAATTCTCCAAATGCTAGGTTATTAATATTAAAAAAGGCCGCTGAAGGTCGGTTTAACTTGGTAAGGTCAAAGATTTGCTCACCCTCACCGCGCAGTATATCAAGCACCCTTCTTCCCTGGGTCATGCTTTTTACCATCAGTTCTGGTCTGTATAGAATATCAAAGTACTGTTCGGCAGTGTAAAATTCGGCTAACTTTTCTATCCCCTGATTGATATGCCATCCAAAATACTGGCCACCATCTGAGCTACAGCTAAAATAACCTGCCGGGTTCCAAACTACCCATTCACCTTCATCTGAAATAAACATATTGGCAAAAGGTAGAACAGTAGCACCAAGGTTGGCATGAACGTCTTCAATATCACGATATGTTTTGTCACCCACTTGTTGTAAATAAGAAATAACACCTTGCCAGGCCTCTTCTGTTGGTTTGTAAGTCATGGAATCCACTTCAAGCGATGTGAAATATTCTTGCCATTCCTCAGCTTCGAAAATCTCCCGCATGCTTGGCAATTCACCTTTATCACTCAAATTCCATATACGAATGGTTTGATCTTCACTGCCAGAAACCATATACTTTCCATCTTTAGTTACTGTGACAGTTCTTATTCCTGCAGTATGCCCGAGGTATTCCTTTATCATAGCCCCGGTGCCATTATATTCTTTTAAAGAAAAATCACTTCCTATAATTACATGGCCGTTAGACATTACCTGAAAGTCAAGTATTCTACCATCTTCAAATTCATTATTGGCAATTGTATTTCCCCTGCCAAGTTCGATGGTATAAATACCAGTTTGTTTTACTTGCTTATTGGCCTCTTCAAGGAAATTGTCATCAGGGCGGCCAGGATTGGCTGTTAGCCCAAACGTGGCAAAATCAAATCGGAATTGATGTCTGATCTTCTCGCTTTTCGACTGCTCATTGGCAATGTAAAGCTGTAAGCCCTCACCAAATCGTAAATCCCAAACAGTTGAGCCATGTCCTTTAATGGTTTGCTGACTTCTTCCATTGATAGGGTTCCACACATAGATGACATTGTTGTTGCCTCCTGCAGTGGCTACTAAATAATTTCCAGTAGCTGACTCTGGTGAGAAATCAGCGCTGAATACCGTGTTATCATGGCCATTGAAGTCGGCAAATTTATTTCCGCTAGGGATGGAGTAACTGGTTCCTTTGCCCAATATATCCATGGCTACCAGAATTTTACTATCGTGCGAAAAGGTGAGTGCATTAATCACGTTTTTTACACCATCAAATTCTTTGACCACCGTGC
>NZ_JAVJUY010000327.1:0-1827 GCF_040220315.1 Fulvivirga sp. | reverse complement strand
TACTGAGATAGGAGTGAGGCTTGGATATACTTTTGAGTTAGAAAAAACCAAGACAGGTCTCGAGTTATTTGGTGGTATGAAGAACATTTTTAATGCCTATCAGGATGACTTTGATATCAGCAAAAACAGAGACAGCAATTATGTCTATGGGCCCGGTGCGCCAAGAATATTTTTTGTAGGCTTACGCATTAAATCTTTATAGTTGTGAGTAAAAGAACAGTACATCATACCTTAAAATGTATCCTGCTCTGTTTTTCTTTGTTTATGGGAACCCATTCTGTTTCAGCTCAAGACTCCATTCAGTGGATGACCTTTGATCAGCTGGATGACTCATTGAAGGTTTATCCCAAAAAGGTCTTTGTATATTTCTATGCCGACTGGTGCACCTATTGTCATAAAATGGATCGTGTTGCTTTTCAGGATCAAAAGGTGGCTACTATTATGAATGCCGACTATTATGCGGTGAAAATGAATATCGAGACATCGGATACCATTCATTTCGGCAATCAGGTTTTTGTAAATGAAAGACTCAGGAAACCTAACCCGGTACACCAAATCCCACTTTTGATGGCGAGTCGAAAAGGACAACCATTTTCGTTGCCAGCCATGGTATTGCTGGATGAAAAATTTGAGGCTGTTGCACGTTATTTCCAATACCTGAGTGCTGACCAGATGGCCAGAATACTTGAGAGGAAATAGCAAAAGGCAAACATTCCAGATAACTATTGGCAGGTTCAGAACGATGCTGATTCACTATTAATAATTGGTTTCGACTTTGGTAACACCTACTTATTCGGTGATTATTATCATGTTTTATTTTATGCTGGAAGGGTAATATTGCGCTTTAAATAATTTTACATGAAAAGTTCTAAATACTCAACCACATATCGAATTATTCATTGGGCAATCGCCATTTCATTTCTTCTTTTGTTAATCACAATATTCTTAAGGTTAACATGGATGAATAAGGACAATATGGCTGGAATCATTCAAGACTATCTCAGTAGTAATACGGATTTGACCCTTAATCAAGAACAGTTAATCGTACTGGCTAAAAGAATAAGAGAGCCCATGTGGAATTGGCATGTGTATATTGGTTATGTTTTGGTGGGCTTATTTGTTTTACGCTTTGCCGTGCCATTTTTAGGTCAAATGAAGATTCAGAATCCCTTATCTTCTATATTATCTACAAAGGAAAAATTTCAAATGTGGACTTAAATTATATTTTACGCTTGTGTCATTGTCTCATTAACAACTGGGCTCATCATTGAACTGGGGCCCAAAGAATTTAAAAAATCGATGGAAGAGATCCATGTACTTTCCATCTACTACCTGGTACCTTTTATTGTCATTCATTTAACTGGGGTTTTGTTGGCTGAATTTGGTGATCAAAAAGGAATTGTATCAAGAATAGTTAGTGGCGGAAGAGTGGGAGATAAGGAGAAATAGGTATTCAAATACCTTATTTTTTTTTCAAAAAGTTGCAACTCGGTACTTAATGAGTTCGTAAGGATAAATACTGGATCTGCCTTATTTCAAAATTTCACACGGCAGTGACAAAATAATTATTAAAGAAAATGAAGCTATTTCTTAATTTCGTTTTGTCATTCTTAATGATAAACACATTTGCTTTTGGAAGTATCTCTGAAAAAGATTCTACCTACATCAAGATCATCCAAACACAATTGAAGGCCTACAATAACAAAGACATTGATTTATTCCTTAGCCAATATAAAGACTCCGTTAAGGTATTTCGATATCCAAGAATATTATTATATAAGGGGAAAGACGAAATGAGAAAAAACTACGAAGCCCTTTTTAGAGATG
>NZ_JAVJUY010000326.1:0-12896 GCF_040220315.1 Fulvivirga sp. | reverse complement strand
GGCAGCGGCTTTCCGAATTAAACTTAATCAACTACTTAAAAGCAATTTCTAAGTTTGTAGTCTCCAATGGGTTGTATGGAGCTAAATCCTGAATTCTGTTGGCTAATGGGTTCCATGAATCTCCTGGACTAGCGCCCGCAGATAAGAACCCGTTTTTGTCAAAGTATCCCGGAGGGTTCGTGTTCACAAGGAATGCATCCAAACCAGATTGAGGAATATTTGGGAATGCGTTTAGAATTCTCTCCGTAAATACATTTCTTATTGAGTAATCTTCCAGCAATATTGATCTGTTATCAGAATCAAGGGCACTTGGTGGTAAACCCACTTCAGCCACACCAATATTGTCAGAATCATCGCCTGAGGCTACGAATGCCCAGTTAAATCCGGGGTTTTCAGAATCTGGGAACAATCGTGCTCTTGGGTGGTTCGAGTTACCAAACACATCAACCACATCACCAGTTCTACCCACAAACATTCTTAGCTTACGCATAGCGAAGTCATCGTCTTGTGGTCTGTCTGTTCTCAATCCTGAGATGGCTACTTCCATTGTTGCATCATAAATGTCATTACCCGCAGAGTTATAGTCTATTCGGTACATGGCATTTAATTGGCCATCTCCTTCACTTCTGTTAATGTTATAGGGTTTTAGAATGGCTATACCTTCTACAGGGTCATTATTCCAAAACACTTGCATTGCCTTACCACCATCCGCATCATTTTCAGAATCTGAATCTACTACAGTGAGTTGATACGACCATGTTTTCCCCTCAAAGTCTACATTTTTCTCAACAGTCATGGTTTTACTTCTGCCATCATCATCACTCTGATAGGTAATTACTTCAATGTTTTGAATATCAAATCTTCTTATGGCTATGATGATATCTTCAACAAGCCTTCTTGAGCCGTCTCCCACATGTATGAATACTCTCAATAGCCCGTAGATATCATCTCCGGCTAATTCATCTTCCGTTTTCCCATTTATTTTACCGCCAGCGTTGATGGTTGCACTATTGATAGACGATGGAATTTCTATTCCGAAAGACTCTGGCAAAATCTGATCTTGAGTAACAACTTCAGGGTTCTCATCACATGATGTTAATCCGATAGATACTAGTAAGGTCAGAATGGCCAGCAATAGTAGTTTCAAATTCGATTTTAACGTTTTCATAATTTTAAATTTAATTTCCTAATTCAGTTTTAGTTTGAAGGAGCGATTTTAACTCCCTTACAGTACTATAACACGAGACTTAGTAAGCACCCTTACTCGCGATTTAATTTATTTTAATTTATAACCAATGTGTCAACATCGACCGTCACAGTAGCAAAAAAGCCAACGGCACCACCTTCTACATTCGTAGGTATATCATCTTTGGTCACATCAAAAAATCCACCACGCCATTCGGTTTCTGAGAGAAGCGAGCGTAAAAATTCTTTATAACGATCGCTGACCGTATGCTTTCTTCTTATAACGGTACTGCCGGTAGGAAAATAGAACTCTTCCTTTTCGGGAGCAAAAATCTCTTGTACATCAATATTTTTAAGGTCATAAAATACCACTCTGCCTTCACAACTTTCTTGAGTTGAGCAGTTGGGGGTGGTTGACCAGTCAATGTCGTGCGTCACATAATTGGCCACTGTTCCGCTTTCCTGATATTCTAAACTATAGTGTAATGACCCGTTAATAACTGCGGTATCCAATGCCACATCTCCGAGAAATTGCCCGCCAGGAGGCGTATCAAACGCGCGATATTCTTTGCCTCTATGACGGATAATGAGCAAATAAAATTTACCGAAAACAGCACGCACAGGGATTGTGTAATATTCTCCTGAGCCAATGGGATCTTCCTCTAAAACAATAACATCTTCATCGCTATCTACAATAGCTACAAAAGCATCGCTTACAGGTTTGGGAGTTTCATTCTGGCTGGCGTAAGGTCTAGTAATCTTAACGCGATGCCTTCGAAGCTCATTAGTCATCAACCCTTCAACAACAATTAACCCATCAGCTGCAAAATCAATATCTTCATCAATGCGTTCTTCACAACTTATGACAAGCAATAAAATGGACAATATGATTGTTAACCGTATCACAGGAATCTGAAATTATAGGTTATAGATGGCGTAAACCGGAATAAATACGACTGAGTAGTTAAGCGATTATTTTCTAATAAGTTTGAAGGCATTCTAAATTCACCTTCAGCATCTTCTACCTTACCGTAATTTATAAACAATGTATTTTTGCGGCCATACAAATTAAAAATTGAAACAGACAGATCGTGTCGGAATCGATTGGTTGGATTTTTATTTAACGTAAAAGTGGCAGATACATCCATTCGGTGGTAATCAGGTAAGCGACTGCCATTTTTTTCTCCATAAATAGGAGCTTCCAGGCCGTTGTAATTAAAAAAACCTATTGGTTTGGAGTAAGGTGATCCAGTATAATAAGTCCAATTCATGCCGAGCTTTATTCTTTCTGTAAGATCGTAACCCATCACCAGATTGATTTCATGTGGTCGGTCGTAGAATGAGTTATATTCCTGGCCATTATTAATAGCTTCAAATGTTCGTCTCGCTCGAGATAGTGTATAGCCTACCCAGCCACTTAAGCGGCCAGTCTGTTTTCTTGCTGTTAGTTCCAGGCCAGCTGCTGTGGCATCGCCAAAACGCAATTCTCCTTCAATTAAAGGATTGAGCAATGTTTCTGCATGAGGCTCATAATCAATCTGATTTTGCATGTTTTTGAAGTACAGTTCTGCGCTAAGTAGTAGGCCGGCTTTTTCCAAATGTTGTTGATAACCAAAAACTATTTGATCAGCAATTTCAGGTTCTATGTTAAAGCTACTCGGCAGCCATACTTCCAACGAAGTAAACGGACTGATAGAATTGGTGATGAGATGGACATTCTGAACATTTCTGGTATAACTTAATTTAAGTGCGGCATTAGCGGTTACTTCATAATTGAGGCTTAAACGAGGCTCTGTGTTCCCAAAATCAATATAATCTTCCCCATCATCAAAAAACAAGGTATCTGATGGGCTGTTATTCTCATCAAACAAAAACTCAAAAGCACCACCCTGGTTAGACCAAGACGAAATTCTCAAACCATATCGAATCCCTAATTTATCAGTAAGCTTCGTTTCCTGCCCGCCATAAACAACTGTTTCAGCAGCATTTCTTATTGAGATTAAAGGAGGCTGAACATTTGGGTTGTCTGTTGTGAGATTGCCCGGATTAAAATTGTAGCCGTTAATGGCTAAACCAAATGACCAGATATTATTCGCTTTTTTGAAATAAGTGAAATCAGATTTTAGCGTAATAGTAGCAATACGCGACTTCCATTTGGTATTCGTGCTCACATCAGTATGTAAAAAGTAATCATAGTTGCTCCCTGCAAGGGTAGCATTCATAAATAGCTTATCATTAAACAGGTGGTTCCAGCGTACACTACCCAGAATATTTTCCCATTCCAGCCCTACATTGTCTACAAAGTAGTTGTCTTTACCTGTATAAGTAGAAATATAGATATTGTCTTTTTCGCCTAATGTGAAGTTTAATTTACCCGTAAGATCATAAAAGTTTAATTTTTTAAGATCATCCTCTCCGTTATCGAACAGATATTTTAGTCTCGAAATTCTACCAGAAACAAGAAAAGAACTGTAGCCTTTTTTTATTGGGCCTTCTACGCCCAATTTGCTAGAAATAAGAGTGCTATTGCCCCAAGCTTCAAATCTTCTATCGTTCCCCTTTTTAGTACGAATGTCAATCACAGAAGAGAGCCGTCCACCCATTGTTACAGGCATATCGCCTTTATAAATTTCAATAGAGTTAATGGCATCGGGTATAACCGTAGAAAACACACCAAGCAAATGACTGGAGTTAAAAACCGGGGCATCATCAATCATTAACAAGTTCTGATCACGGTTGCCACCTCGCACATAATAGAAAGTAGAACCGTCAGAATGTGCCTTTATTCCAGGAACAAACTCCATCGATTTTACCACATCCATTTCACCAAAGAGTGCAGGCATTTCAGTGACAGTTTCAGGGCTTATTTTTTCTTTGCTAATTTGAATTTCCTCCAATTCAACCACATTATCTGAGGTTACAACTATTTCTTCAAGTATAGGGGGCTTTTCTTCAAGATCAACTGAGTAACTGATATCAGTATTACCTGTTATTTGAATGCTCTCAGGCTCATACCCAACAAATGAATAATTGACAGTGTGCTCGCCATCGGGTACTGGAAATGAGTAATAACCATAGGCATTCGTTAGTACACCAATAGTTAATGAATCAATTGACACTGTGGCTCCAATAATTGCTTCACCATTTAATTGATCTTTTACATAGCCGCTAATCACGGCCTTTTTAGAATCCTTTCTTTTCTTTTTTTTTAACACTACCTGTCGTTCGATGAAATCAAATTGGATGTCTAGTGGATCTAAAATGGCTTTTAAAACACTTTCTAGAGAAGCGGTCCCATTATACGTTATGGTTTGGTCGGGCTTAATTAATTTGGAGTTATATGAAAATGTAATGCCTGACTGTTCTTCAATATGTTTAAAAACGTCAATAATTGATAAATTATTGGCCTGAATAGTCACTTTACTTTGGGCAGCAGTTTGCGAATATGCCTTTTGAGTAGTGAGGCAAGAAAGAGTAAATAAAATAGCTAGAAAATAGACAGACTTTAGCACCCCGCTTTTGTTATTTCAATATCCTGACCGTTTTGTTCGATCGTCAAATCAAGGGTAGAAGTTAATACTTTTAACACAGAATCTAATGGCTGATTATCAAAAGTAGCGGTTACTTCACAGGTAGCTGTCACTTGATCGGATATAGAAATAGAGGAATTGTAGACTTTGTTTAGATCTTCAATGGCCTTTTTAAGTGATGTGGACTCGAATTGAATTAAACCGGTTTTCCAAGAGTTGAAATTCGGATCTTCATTTTTGTATTGAATGAGTTCTCCATTGGTTGAGAGCATTCCAGCATCACCAGCACTCAGTTGAAGCTCTTTAGCAGAAGAATTTGAAGAAAGCGACACCAGACCTGTAGACACAATAACCTCAGTGTGTGAGTCTGTTGAACTTACATTAAAAGAGGTACCCAGCACAGTAATTCTGACTTTGCCCGTTGAAATTACAAATGGCTGTGTTTCGTTTCGTTCTACATCAAAAAATGCTTCGCCTTCTAAATTTACAGCCCTGTCTTTTTCGCCAAATTCTGAAGAATAGGAGATGGATGAATTGGCGTAGAGTGTAATTTTTGAATTATCTGGTAAAATGAATTCTTGCTTAGCATTAGCCGTTTGGTGCAGTATTAGTTCATCCTTAAACAGAAAGTTATAAACCACATATGTGGATGCTAAAATCAACAATACTGCAGCTGCCACTTTAAACCAGTTAGTTGTTGAAGTAGGTACCATTTCAACAGTTTTGGCACCTGTAATTTTACTTTGAAATTGTTTCCATTCACTATTAATATCTAAACCGAGATCTGGTTCTATAAAATAGTCTTTGTCAATCTCGTAAAGTTTTTTATACTGGTCGTATAACTGTTGATTGGCCGCACTTTGCTTGCACCAGTTTTCAACCTCTGCTCTATCCTCATCACTAATTTGATTGGTGATAAGTTTGGCGATTAATGTTTCTATATGGTCTTTCTCTTCGTTCAAATTTTTAATTCTCTATTATTATAACACATCAAAGTTCATTTACCCTTACTGAAGAAAAATTAAAATAAGTAACATTAAAAAATCAGCTAAATGTTCTCGCATTAAGCGTAACGCCTTAGACATTTGAGCTTCAACAGTTTTAACGGATATATCCATTCTTTCTGCTATTTCAGAATACTTTAGCTCTTCAACCCTGCTTAGTTCAAATACTTTTCTGCACTTATTCGGTAATGTATTCAGCGCAAAAGCAATCTCTCTTTCCAGTTCTTTTGTTTCTATGTTTGATGAACTTTCAGAATGCAAGTTCTCATTCACTTCAGCAATAGACACCATTTTCTTCTGATCCCTGATTTTATTTAAGCAACGGTTTCTTACTGAAGTATACAGATAGCTTTTGTAATTGGTATCAGGCTCCAGGCTTTTATGCTTTTCCCAAAGTCGGATAAACACATCATGAACTATTTCTTTCGCATCATCCAAATCCTGCACATATTTCATGGCAAATCCAGTAAGGCCACCGAAGTGCTCCTTAAATAATGTTTCAAAAATTGGAAGTTCTTGTGTGTTCACATTCTTAGTAAAAGCCACCCACTGAAATACATGGAGTATATTTTAGATAAATATACTAAAAGCTTATTTCTTTCTATAAAAGTACAGAATGGCTTCAATGTCCCGGGGTTCTTCACTTAGGGTAAAAAAGCCAGAGCCATCTTTCATCCATGCGAGTGATTCACCTTGCGGCTCAACAATGTAGGGAACGGTTTCTGGCTCGGACATGAGTGTTTCGACAATGCTTCTGCCATTTCTTTTCCAATAGAAAACAGAGTTATAGGTTTTTGTAATGATCTCTTCTCCATCGGCCGATATATCTGCCGCCACCGTGTTGAAATAAGCAATTGTGCCCAATTTCTCCAGCGTAATGGTTTCCGTTAACGACTGTGGGTAGGCAGCCCGGTAAATACCAATATTTTGTTCTCTTTTCGATAAAATGTAAATATCTTTTGATAGCGGATCAACCATTAAACTTTCTGCATCTCTTTTTCCGTCAGGGAAAATGAAAGTTATAACGTCTACATTTTCGATATCTCTACGTTCAGCTTCTAAAGAGGGTTCTTCAAAACGATAGATGTATTTTAAATCATGAACAGCCTTGTTATCACCCATTTCGGCTACATATAGGTAGTTTTTAGAGTCATCTGGACCAACTCCACTCGCCATATCTTCCCAATCCCTATGATTTAAGGTAGGGAAGTTAAATTGAGCTTTAAATTTTCCGTACTGGTCAAGCAAGAATAATCTTGCCTTATCTCCACTATCATTATGCACCCAAAGCATGTTAGGGTTATTGATGCCTACGGCCAGACCGGATGCTTCATTAATTTCATTATTTTCTATTTCACCACGCGATTCTGCAGGGTGAAAGGTGGGTTGGGCGAATGTGCTTATAGAAAAGAAAAGAAATAAAATGAAGTGATAGGAGATACGTTTCATGTTGATTAGTCTAAAAACACCGAAACATAGCTTATTAATTTCTTTTTTTGAAATGAAAAATTCTAAAATTCAAGATTTAACACTTTGTTAATGATGTGTTAAAAATTCAGCCTGCTTATCTTATTTTAATTAATTTCAACTCTTATGAAGCGTAAATCCATTCTGGCATTGGTGGTAATGGCGGCCATTAGCATATTGGGTATAGCCGGTGTGCAGGTGTATTGGTTTAATAAAGCCTTTAATACTGAGGAGGAGCTGTTTAATAGAGAGGTGAATGCAGCACTTTACAATGTGGCTACCAAGTTTTTTGAAATTAGTGAAACAGCTATACCAGCTAACAACCCTATCAAGCAGCTAAGTACCAATTATTATGTGGTGATGATTAATAACGAGATAGATGCCAATCTCCTTGAGTATCTGTTAAAATCTGAATTTGAGAAAAGAAACATAAAGGCCGATTTTGAATATGGCATATACGATTGCACGAGCGATAAAATGGTGTATGGTAATTATGTGAGTGTAGAGGCCGTTCAAAAAGAAGCTGCGGATCTAGCGGGGTTGCCAAAATGGGAAAATCAGAATTATTATTTTGGTGTGCAGTTTCCAAATAAAGCTTCCATTATTACCGATCGAATGGGCATCTGGATATTCTCATCTGCCGTACTAGTGCTGGTAATCATTTTCTTTTCATATGCCCTTTTTGTGATTCTAAAACAGAAAAGGCTTTCTGAAATTCAGAAAGATTTCATCAACAACATGACACATGAGTTTAAGACGCCAATATCAACCATTGCACTAAGTGCAGATGTGTTGAGTGACCCAAACATAAGTTCTCAGCCAGAGCGAATAAAGAATTACACAACCATCATAAAGCGAGAAAATATACGACTAAAAAAGCAAGTAGAGCGCGTACTACAAATGGCCGGAATGGATAAAGATGAAATTGCGCTTAAGAGAGAAAACACATCACTGCATCAACTTATTAAAGAGGCTGTGGAAGGCATAGCAGCAGGCAACGATAAGATTTTCAATGGCATCAGCTTCAAATTAAATGCAGTCAATGATATGGTGGTTGTAGATAGGCTCCACCTCTCGAATGTGATTTATAACTTAATTGATAATGCCATTAAATATTGCGAAAAAGAACCTGATATCACCATTTCTACGGAATCAGTAAAAGACAAAATCTGGGTAGCAATTGAAGACAACGGGATTGGCATTAGCACGGAAAATCAGAAAAAGGTATTCGATAAATTTTATAGGGTATCTACCGGAAACCGGCACGATGTAAAGTGTTTTGGCTTGGGACTAAGCTATGTAATGCAGGTAGTTAAAGCCCATAAAGGTAGCTTGAAACTTATCAGTGAATTAGGTAAGGGTAGTACATTCAAATTTTCCTTATACAATGAATAAGACTTCAATAATGCTAGTGGAGGATGACGAAAGCTTGTCATTCGTAATTAAAGACAATCTTTCTTTAAATGGCTATGAAGTTATACATTTCACTGATGGTGCCCAGGCCATTAAATCATTTGCTAAAGGCAAATTTGACCTGTGTTTATTAGATGTCATGCTCCCCGCTCTTGATGGGTTTACGTTAGGTAAAGAGATCAGAAAAAAAGACTCTAATGTGCCTATACTATATCTAACAGCTAAGTCTATGCAAGAAGACAAACTAGAAGGGTTTAAAAGTGGTGGTGATGATTATATTACCAAACCCTTTAGCCTGGAGGAGCTTATTTTTCGGATAGAAGTATTTTTAAAAAGAAAACTTAGCTCTAACACCACAAAACAAAATTTTACAATCGGGGAGTATGATTTTAATTACTCCGACCTCAGCCTTACTTGTAAAGGTGAAGTAAAAAACCTCACCCAGAAGGAAGCCGATGTGCTACGGTTTTTTTGTTTGAATAAACAAAGAGTAGTGAAGCGTGATGAGATCCTCAAAGAAGTGTGGGGCGATGATGACTATTTCCTAGGCCGTAGTTTGGATGTTTTTATTTCTAAGCTTAGAAAATACCTGTCTAAAGATTCCAATGTGAGTATAGCAAACAGGCATGGTATCGGATTTGAACTTGTGATAACAAACAATTAACAAAGAATTGCTAAATTCAGGCTTTCACAATTTAACAGATAAGGCATGAAATTAGAAACGCTAACCCCGAACCTAATGGTAGAGGATGTAAGGGCTACTATTAACTACTATCACGGAGTATTTGGTTTTGAAACCGTATCAACTGTTCCGGAAACAGGAGATGAGCTTGATTGGGCCCGCATGAAAAAAGGGAATGTGGATATTATGTTTCAAAGCGAAGAGAGCCTCAAAAAAGATATTCCTGAAATTAGACATGAAAGCCCAGGGGGAGGGGCAACGTTATTCATAAAAATGACAGGTATTAAAAAGTTTTATGAGCGCCATTATAATGACGCTGACATTGTAGTTCAGTTACATGACACTTTCTATGGGATGAAGGAGTTTACGGTTAGAGACATCAATGGCTATTACATCACATTCGCAGAGCCAATTGATAATCAATAAGTACTAAAAATATTCTAAGTTACTAATTTAATTAGTAATTTAGAATATGAATGATTTACTCAAAGGGAGAGGTGCGCAATCTGCGATTTCCAATGATTTTTTAAATCAGGAGATTGTAACAGATCACATAGAAGGGTTAGATGAGGAATTGTTAATTGAACGGCCTAAAACGCAGCTGTTCTACGAGACACCAAACAAGGTGGTCAATAAGGTTACCAGCCCTGATGTGGGCATGGAATACTCACTAAACCCCTATCAGGGGTGCGAGCATGGATGCATATATTGCTATGCACGTAAAACGCACGAATATTGGGGCTACAACCTAGGTCTTGATTTTGAAACTAAGATTATTGTAAAAAGTAATGCCCCTGCTTTACTAGAAAATCATCTGCTTAAACCTTCCTGGAAACCTAAGCCCATTGTGCTTTCTGGTAATACGGATTGTTACCAACCTATTGAGCGTGAGCTAAAAATCACACGGCAACTTCTAGAGGTTTTTGCCAAATACAGGCACCCTGTGGGTATTATTACCAAGAATGTGCTGGTTACACGAGACTTAGATATTTTGCAAGATTTCGCTTCTGATAATTTAGTGAAAGTAATTCTATCCATTACCACTTTAGATGATGGACTCAGAAGAATTTTAGAACCACGAACAGCAAGCGTAAAGTCTAAATTGTTGGCAATAGAAAAGTTAACTGAAGCAGGCATTCCTGTAAGCATTATGAATGCCCCTATCATTCCTTCTATCAATCATCATGAAATACCCGCAATTATTAAAGCAGTGGCAGAAAGGGGGGCTCAAGGCGTGAATTACACCACCGTTCGTTTAAATGGAAAGATTGCGGACATTTTTGAAGGCTGGCTTAAGAAATATTTCCCTGATAGAGCAGAAAAGGTGATTAATCAAATAAAGGAGCTTCATGGTGGCACAGTCAATGACAGCGAGTTTGGCAAAAGAATGAGAGGCGTTGGGAATATTGCCTCCACCATTAGCAAGTTGCATCATATCTCTAAAAATAGATACATGAAAAATATGAAGAGCACACCTTGGAACCTCACAGCCTTTCGAAAAGGGGGTAATTATAGTTTGTTTTAGGGGGCTATGTCATGTAGCTGTCAATCGAATTGCAACATTCAACTGACCACTGTAGTTATATTATTGAACACTCAATTCAAACTATGTTAAAATTACCTACTCTTATTTTGTCAAGCATATTAATGGTTTGCTGTGCCGCTAAGAAGGACGAACAAAAAATAAATGACTTAACTATCTCTCAGGAGCAAAAAACAAGGTTAGATACAGCTTACTTTGCCAGTGGGTGCTTCTGGTGCACAGAGGCCGTTTTTGAAAGAGTGCAAGGAGTAGTAGATGTTGTATCAGGCTATGCCGGAGGCGACCGACCCAACCCAACATATCAGCAGGTAAGTGCGGGCATCACTAATTATGCTGAGGCAGTGCGAATAGCCTATGATTCTGAGGTAGTTTCTTACAAGCAATTAATTGAATTCTTTTATGCGAGTCATGATCCAACTCAGCTGAACCGACAAGGCCCCGATGTAGGCAAGCAATACCGCTCAGAAATTTATTATCAAAATGATGAGGAAAAGAAGCAGGCTGAAGCGAGAAAGGAGTATTTGGATCAATCCGATAAGTACGATTCAAAAGTTGTCACTCTGATAACCCCATTTACCAATTTCTTTGAGGCGGAAGACTACCATCAAAACTACTATGAATTACACCCTAATCAGCCGTATGTTTATTCAGTTTCCAGGCCCAAGGTGGAAAAGTTTATGAAAGAATATAAGGAGTTCCTTAAAGAGAAATACAAATAAATTTCCCCTCCAGGGAGGGGATAAAGGGGTGGGTTAAAATCTTAAATCTTCAAATCCACCTGCCCTTTCAAGAGGTCTTCCATGGTTTCTCGTTCACGAATTAAGTGCGCTTTACCATCGAGTACCAACACTTCTGCCGGGCGGAATCTTGAATTATAGTTTGAGGCCATTGAAAAGCCATAAGCTCCTGCATTTTTCATCATCAGAATATCACCTTCCCTAACTTCATTTAACTTACGGTCCCAACCGAACGTATCCGTTTCACAGATGTACCCTACCACAGTGTACACTCGTTGCGTTCCTTTCGGGTTCGAGATATTCACAATTTCATGATACGCATCGTACATCATTGGGCGGAGCAGGTGATTCATTCCACTATCAACCCCCACAAATACAGTGGCAGGAGTTGTTTTAATCACATTCGCTTTTGCCAAAAAGTAGCCGGCTTCACTTACCAGATATTTACCCGGCTCAAACCACATCTCCAGCTTTCTGCCATAACTCTCGCAAAAAGTATCGAAAGCTTTTCCAAGCTTTACTCCGAGGTCATATACATTGGTAGTAATATCATTGTCCTTGTAGCCCACTTTAAAGCCACTACCAAAGTCGATAAACTCCAGGTCTGGAAAGTCTCTGGCAACACCAAATAATATCTCAGCAATTTTCAAAAACACTTCTGCATCCAGAATATCAGATCCGGTATGCATGTGCAAGCCAGTTACTTTGATTCCGGTAGTGTTTACCACTCGTATTAAATGTGGCAGCTGATAAATAGAAATTCCAAACTTTGAGTCCACATGGCCGGTAGATATTTTAGTATTACCACCCGCCATTATGTGTGGGTTCAGACGAATGCAGCAAGGCACTTTATTATGATATTTATGCCCGAACTGTTCAAGTATTGAAATATTATCAATGTTGATCGTCAATCCAAGGTTTACACCTTCAACAATCTCATCAAAGGATACGCAGTTAGGAGTAAATAAAATCTCATTTGGTTCAAAACCGGCCTTTAAAGCAAGGTGTGCTTCTTGAATGGATACTACATCCACACCTGCACCATGCTTCTTCATCAGCTTTAATATGTTGATGTTCGTCAAGGATTTGGCCGCATATTTTATCTTCAGTTTTTGATTAGAGAAGGCATTTTTAAGCGACTGAAGCTGGTTAATTATTTTCTCAGCATCATAAACATATACAGGAGTACCAAACTCAGAAGCGATTTTGGTGAGATTAACTCCTTGAAGACTATATTGACCATTTTTCGAATCCATGGCCGAAATTATCTGTAAGCACACTAAAAACCAAGAAAAGTGTGAACAGGCTCAAAAGTTAAAAAAGGTTAATTCTTCA
>NZ_JAVJUY010000325.1:0-6115 GCF_040220315.1 Fulvivirga sp. | reverse complement strand
TGGCAAACTTATACCAGCTAGTTTAACTACCTGGTCGGCATAAGTTCTTCTTCCTGCTACCTGTATGGCCAGTTTATCTTTAATAACTGGATGTTCAACGGCTATTCTCGAAGAAATAAGCCCTATGCCACCTTCAATAAATGTTCTATCGGCATTTAGCTGTTTAGTTCTTATATCTATTATTGATGAAAGCCTGCCACCATATTCTGCAGGAAACCCACCGGTGAGCATATTCACTTCGCCAATAGCGGAGGGGTTGAATACTGAAAGAAAACCAAACAGATGACCGGTATTATAAACCGTTGCACCATCCATTAAAACTAAATTTTGATCGGCATCGCCACCACGTACAAAAAAATCGCTAGAGCCTTCTACGCCTTTGGTAGTGCCCGGTAATAATGTTAGTGCCTTAATAAAATCTGGTTCGCCTGCTAAGGCAGGTAATGCTAATACAGTCTCTTTTTTCAACACCTGTTTGCCGGGCCTGATACTTTCGAACTGTTGAATTACAGATGATTTTTCACCCAATATTTCCACTTCCTTCAGCGTAGTGGTTGATGAAGTAAGCTTGATAAGGTAGGTATTCATAACTTCAGCTGCAGAAAGTTTTCTGAGGTCATACCCCATAAAGGAAATTGCTAAAGTATCTGTGGGGTGTGAAACACGAATTTTAAATCTACCCAAGCTATCGGAAGTTACAACGGCCTTTGTGTTTACCACCTGAATATTTGCAAACGCCATTACTTCCTCAGTTTCAGCATCAATTACCTGTCCGCTGACTTCTACCTGTGCGAATAAGCCCTGGCAGTTAATTACTGACAGCAGGACTACAAAAATATAATTCTTCAGATGAGTCAATTTATTATTTCTTTCGAATAGGATTCATGCGTCAAATATGAGTGTTGGTTTAACGAATTCTTTATTTATTAAATTCCAACATACCTTTGTATATCAGGTAACATAGCAGGAAAAAATTTGTTGATAAACAAATGGCAGATAAAGTAGAAAAGAAAATAGGAAGTGTAATGGTTATGTCTGATGAAGAGTTAGAGAAGCTCCGAGATAAAATAACCACTACACCTTCCACATTACCTTATGCACACCATGCGGGTAGTGCTCTAATTAAACCGGAAGATAAAGGTAAAATTAAAGGTCAGGCTCTTGCCGCTATGCACGAGCAGAGCCAGATGCATCTGGAAAAAATCTATGAGCAGATGAAGTTGCTTCTAAAACAGGCAGAAGAGGTGCATAGCAGAATAGAAATCTCAGAGCAAATTTATCAGGCGGAAATGAAGTTTAAACCGCTTATGGGCCATACCTATCATTTATACGAGAAGGAAGATGGAAAGCAACTACTATCAGTGATTTCCCCGAGAGAATGGGGCGCTAGTATGCCGTTTAAAAAGTTTGTGGCTACTGTAAAGTTACTTTCAGATCATACATGGAAGGTTGAAGAAGAGGGTGATTAATGCTTAAAATAGCCTGGTCAGAGATTTACAACCATCCATTGCCTGATGGCCATCGTTTTCCGATGGAAAAGTACGATTTACTGCCCGAGCAATTGCTCTATGAAGGTACTGCTACTGATGATAATTTTTTTAAACCTCGAAAGCTTACAGAAAGAGAAATTGTATCGACTCACCATCCTGAATATTGGAAAAAATTAAAAACACTTTCATTAACGAGGAAAGAAGAACGAAGAAGCGGCTTTCCACTTTCAGAATTAATTGTTGAGCGTGAGGTAACTATTAATGCGGGCACTATTCAGGCAGCAGACTATGCCCTTGAATATGGAGTAGCAATGAATATTGCGGGTGGTACGCATCATGCCTATACGGATAGGGCAGAAGGATTTTGTTTTCTGAACGATATTGCAATTGCAGCTAATTATCTCTTAAATGCTAATAAAGTAAAGCAAATTTTAGTGGTGGATTTAGATGTGCATCAAGGAAATGGTACTGCACAAATTTTTCAAGATGATAATCGGGTGTTTACATTTAGCATGCATGGAACAAAAAATTATCCATTGCATAAAGAACAATCTGATTTGGATATTGGCCTGCTGGATAATACAGATGATAAAGAATATTTAGAGATATTGGATTTTCATTTTAAACGCCTGATCGATTCTGTCAAACCTGACTTTATTTTTTTTCAGTCGGGAGTAGATGTGCTAGCCACCGATAAATTAGGCAGGCTTGGCTTAACAATAGAAGGCTGTAAGCAACGTGATAAACTTGTGTTAAAAACGGCTTATAACAATTGCATTCCGCTTATGGCCAGTATGGGCGGTGGGTACTCAGAAAAAATAAAAGATATTATTGAGGCACATGCCAATACGTATCGTTTGGCGCAGGAGATTTATTTTTAACTCTTTTTCTTTTTTAGATATTCAATTACTGTTCTTGAAACCCAGCCTCTATCGCTATTTATAAAATGTGAAAGAGCCTGATCTGTAGTTCTTACCACATCATTGAGTTCGTTCATTACTCGTATAAATTCTTTGACCTCTGCAGTTTCTTCACCATCTATCTGTGATACACTGTCCAAAACTTTGGCAACAGGGACAATTTCTCTATTCTTTCGAACTTCTGCCACTTTACGGGAAATAGACCATATATCTCTTTCGCAGTAAAAATATTCTTTCCTTTGACCCTTGCGTGTTGTTTTGTATACCAGACCCCAATCGATAAGAATCCTTAAGTTCATACTTACATTACCCCTCGAAATCTGTAGTTCTTGCATAATTTCTTCAACGGAAAGCTCATGAGGGCTAATCATCAAAAGAGCAAAAATTTGAGCAACAGTCTTGTTAATACCCCATGAGGTACCTAGTGCACCCCACGTTCTAATAAATTCTTCCTTGGCATCGGAATATTTCATAGGGTAAAGATATTAATGAATAGGATTATACAGCCTATTCATAACAAATAAGTGAGGTACTGTTAGGGTGGATATAATAATGATAAAAATCATATAAATTGAAATCCCTAAATCGAATTGAAAAGAAAAGTAATAACCCAAACCTAGAAAAACAATTCCTGCTATACTGAATGGAAGTGCCGCTTTAATGAATTGTACTATTGAATTTCCTACATCTTCTTTAATAGATTTGAATGTCAGAATTAATGATCGAAATGAATGCCAGATGCCAAAATAAATAGTGAATGTAATCACTGCATTACTAGTTAAGGAAATAGCACAAAACATAGCGAGTAATAAAACTTCTTTTCCAATATCTTTAAATTTTACCACACCCGTAAGAAAGTAGACCAAAGACATTGTAAACCATAAAACACTGCTTGACGCCAATAAAATTAGCCAAAAGGAGCTGTTTAATTGGGTGGTATTGAGCCATTCTAGCGACTTGAAAATTATCAGGCACTCGTCAATATTCGTAAATATAATCATGGCCAATAGCGCCATGCCCCAACTCAGAAAATATAATTGTGAGAGGATGCCTTTTACTGGGAAATAGTAGAGTTGCGATTGGCCAAAATGATATGCTGAAATAGCAATAAATACCAGAAAAGAAAGCTGAGGAAACAAGTACCAAGAAGCGCAAACTACTACTATCAAACTGATATAAATGGCATAGAATTTAACTAACTGAATCCTGCTGGGATTGGCATTCTTAAATTCAATAACATGGTCTAACGCACCGTGGGGTATACCAATAACAATGATAGTTACTAAGAATAAAATGGTATCTAGTCCACTTGGGAGGCGTATTAGGCTTAGTAGAGCAACTAATGCAAGGGTAATTATAAGTAAGTGCTTATCTAACTTAGCCATAATTTTTGTTGTAGAATATAAGGTCTACACCACCTGGGGTGCAGACCTTAATAAAACTAACTTGAACTTATGCTTTCACAGTAGCAGGATCGGACTTAGCTACAGAATATATAACCAAACCAAATCCAATTTTATTGATTGCATCAGCAATGTTGTAGAATAGGTCTACATTGGAAGATGTCCAACCTAGCCCAGTATTCAACCATCCACCTGGCATACACATATAACCTATGGGGTAGATTGCCCAACCTACTAATACAAACCATGCTAAAATTTTAATGCCTTTTACTACCTGAGGGTTACCAGAAGCATCACCCAGTGTTTTTACTTCACCGAACCATGCTGTGTAGAGTATGTAGAGGTAACCAATTGTAGATATTACACCCCACATTACACTATGACCGGTTGCTCCCGCTGCGGCAGTGCCATCGGCATTTAAAGGAACAAACGCTTCTCCTATGTAACCTGCCACAAGCATTAAAACGGAGGCGGCAATAAGTTTCCATAGCAGGGATACTTTTGCACCTGCGGCCTTAGTAAGTAAATAAAATTCAACACACATCAAAGGCACTGTTAATGTCCAATCGATGTAACGTAAAGCAGTTGGATTTTCACCAGTAGCGGCATAGTAATCACGCATGTAGTAGTAATGTACTGCTGCGATCATGGTTATTAAGCCTGATACCAATAGCGAAGTTTTCCACTTGTCTGAAACGCTTTGTCTTTCAAAAAAGAAAAAGACAGAGGCTGCGAACATGGCCATATAGCCAGTAAAGAAGGTAAATGCGACAGGATCATCCTTTGGAATGGTCATCATGTCAACTAAGATTAATTCTTTCATAATACGTTAAGCTTTTAGTTTCTGATTGTAAAAACATTGAAGTTTCAGAAATGTTTGAAACTTAATAAAAAAGTTTAACTATTATTTTTGAACCCCGAATATTGTACGGGGAAGCCTGTTCCTTAAAGTCTTATTTAAAAATTAAGTGATGGGTGATTAAAACAGCGATATCTTGGTATATGAACATTATGTGATTTGCCAAGATATTGGTTACGTGCATGCCATTACATATTCACGTGGCACTAATAAGTCCAACGCTATTTTAATAAGATGCCTACTTTTAAGTTGAAGCTAATAGCAATGGGAAAGTTTTCATCACCTGCTAAAAATCCGTAATGGTCACTCCTATAACTCACGTCACCTTCTCCAGTTGAAATATTTGTAAATCCATATCCCAGTCCAAAAGAATAGTCAATAAGAAAGAAATTATCAAAAACTATCTGCTTACCCAGATTTAAAAGCAGTGCAAGGGCAACTACATCCTTTTCTTTCCGAGTTGGGTTCGGAGAGTTTAGCAAGTAAGAATTGTATTCGTTCCGATACGCTGATATAAGAACTTGAGGTTTAATATAAGACCCTTTTAAGATGTGCGAATACTTAAAGCGTGAGGAGTAAAAGTCTGGAGTACGCATAAATTTTACGCCTATACCAGTATGAATTCCTGTACTATTATCTTCGGGGTCGACATCAAATCCAACGCCAATAACACCAAATGTTGTTTCGACACTCCGCCCAGGTTTAATATTTTTCTCGTACGAGAAAGTTAAATTTTCTCTGAGTGGGGAAAGAAAATGAAATTTTAAAGCCCTTTTACGATCATCTGCATAAGAATTGGGGTCATTTAATGGATCAGTAAACTCTATTATACGACCAGTTTCAAAAACTATCTTTCTTACCTGATCTACAGCGATGGATATCCTTAGTTCATCATTTTTTAAATGTTCTGTATACTTTATCTCTTCTAAACCAACCTCAACTACTCTACATTTAATTACGGTGTTGTCTTTTTTATGAATTTGATCTTGGGCATTTAGAACTTGGCTAAGTGCGAAGAAAATAAGGAGTAGTGTATTTTTTTTCATAAGTGGAATTGAATGTAATCCGACACTGCTATGAAGATATAAAATTCTGTAAATATTTAAATTGATATTAAAATAATTAATATTATGATAATACAATTAGTACTCAATCTGGTGGAATAGACACCTTACCTTTTAAAGGTATACCACTCTCAATAGGCTATTATTGAAACAGGCTACAATTGGCAGTCTTACTTTATTTTCACACTATCATTTCCAATAAGTATCGGTTCATTAAACCTTCCTTCCGGGTCTTTATTTTCCAAATTCAAAACACCCCTTGGGCAAACTGATGAACATACTCCACAACCCACACATGAAGAGCGAATAATATTTTGACCTCGTTGGGCGTACCAGCGAACATCAATACCCATTTCGCAATAGGTGCTGCAATTGCCAC
>NZ_JAVJUY010000324.1:0-34685 GCF_040220315.1 Fulvivirga sp. | reverse complement strand
CTTATTTTCAGCGAATAAGAATAAACAATTAGTGCGCAGAAACTCCAGGTGTTATACTTTAATAATAAGTTAACCAACAAAATGGGATCATGGGAAACGGAGCTAAATATAGTTCTACCCATTAATGCAACATAATGCGTTATTGCCAAGAGGTTAACAAATAAGAAAATTACCCACAATTTATTTCGTAATGGCAGTGCTAGATTCCAGTGTAATGAATTCATTTATTAAATGACATTGATGTACTCTAATTTACGAAGCATAACACTAAAAGGCCGAAATGTCACGGCACTATTCGTAATAGAAACGCTACAACTTATCACATAACCTTAATTTTTAGAAACAATAAAAAATTAAGAGGGTAGTATCATGAAAACAATTTACTGCCATGAAAAAACAATTAGTACTATTTGCAATTTTATTCTCACAATGTGGTTACGCTCAAAAAAATACGAACACAGGACCCTCATGGTCTCCAGATGAGCAACTTATTGGCTTTTCATCTGATAGAGATGGTGATTTTGAAATATACAGTATTGCAAAAGACGGGACGAATTTGCTGAAATTAACAGATAACAATGTGGAAGATCACTACCCAGTATGGTCTCCAGATATGAGCAAAATAGTATATACTTCTGTGAGAGATGGAAACTACGATTTGTATATAATGAATTCTGACGGTAGCAATTCAAAAAGGCTAACCGACCATGAAGCAAACGATGGAGGCTCTTATGTATCTTGGCATCCGGATGGTTCTAATTTTTTATTTAATAGCAAAAGAGATGGGCGCTATCAAATATACCGGTATGATATAAAGGATGGTAAACAAACCAACATCAGTAAATCAGACTACAATGATAATTTCGGTGAATATTCACCTGATGGAAAACAGATAGTATTTTCTTCTGATGAACCAGGGAAATCAGAAATTTACATGATGGATTCTAATGGGAATAATAGAACTAGAATTACGGATGAGGAGGTAAAAAATAACTTATTTCCAACATGGTCACCGGATCAAAAAAGCATAGTATATCAGCACAGACCAGGGTTTAGAGATATAGATTTAATTGTTCTAAACTTGGAAACGAAAGAACGAATAGACATTTCACAGTCACCTTCAGGTGTTTACTATTTCTATCCGAGGTGGTCTCCAAAATCTGATAAAATATTATTCTCTTCCTCCATGGATGGAAGCCCTCATATTTATTATAAGAAACTTTCTTCGAATGAAGTAGTTCAATTGACTTTTGATGAATAATTGTTATTTGCTATGATGTCTGGCTTTTTTATTTCCTCTTCCCAAACCCATACGTGTTCTGACGAACAAAATCTTTAGGAAATTTTTCTACACCAGGAAAGCCAAGTTTAATGTCTCGCCCTTCATGGGGAATGTAGTTGGTTTTGAAGAGATAATCCCAAACGCTAAGGGTGAGGCCAAAATTTACACCGTATCGTTTTTGTTTGGGCAAATCATACGCATGATGCCAGATGTGCATCTGCGGATTATTGAAAATATACTTCAAGGGTCCAAGATTCAATCTGAAGTTTGAATGGTTGAAATGCCCAACAGCGAGTGTAAAAATATGAATGATAAAGAAATCTCGCAGTCCAATTCCGATTAAGGCTAACGGTATATACTCAATCGATCGATACACTACGTTTTCCATCCAGTGATAGCGCAAGTGCGCAGCAAAACCCATTTGTTCTACAGAATGATGAACCTTGTGAAACTCCCAAAGAGCTGGTACACGATGAAGTAATCGATGCGTCCACCATTGCACAAAATCCCGAACTACAAAACCTAATAACAAATGTGCCCATACAGGCCAGCTCATTACCTCAAAAGCAACCAGGTTAGTGATACCAATACTCGCCAATGCGTCATTAAAAAAATTGACAACCACATCGCTCGCTGCATTGTAAATAATCAATGAAAAAAGAAAAAAGTTGAAGAACATATAAAAGAAATCCAACCAAAAATCTTTACGAAAAGTAGCCTGATTTTGTCGCCATGGCTTGACAAGCTCAACGATAAAAAAGAAAGCAGAAACACCCATTAACCAATAAAAATAGCTGTGCCAATTCGGGTTGGTAATCTCCCTCCATAGGTAATCGGCATAACCTTTATACCCATTAATAAAAATATCTATGTAGTGCTCCATCTTTAAATGGTAAATTAAGCAAACCACAAGTTAGCAGATTGTAACGTTTGTTACATAATTAGAATTCTGACAATTGCCTAATAAATAGAGTAAATTAAGTTATCGCTTACATTTTTAGATTTTGTAAAAGACGAAATGCAATCGTGTAAGTACAAATTGAATGATTAGAGGCTCCAGTTTGAGGGCGTAAATATGAGCAATAATCAGGTGGCCATTATGGACGAGAATAGAAACAGGTTGGGCATGATTTATAAATCGAGATGGTCTAAAAGTGCTACGATCAAACTGAATAATCAAGGCGAGTACGAGCTAAAGCCAACGGGCTTCTTAAGTACCAGATAGAAACTTTTCGCCCAGCAAAATGAGCTGATAGAATTCACTAAAGGCATATTTAAGAAAGGTGAAATCAACTACATCTTTCAGGTCGAGCTTTTGATTTTGGCCGGATTGTATGTGCTGAATGATTAAATATGTTTTAATTCTATTGAAAACCAGCAACCAAAAGGGGCTTGTTCATTATGGATAAATGCATAGTTAGCATTTCACCTACCTATATGTTACCAACCCAAAATCATGCTCTAAATGGCTGTAATCATTATAGGTGCTTACAGATAAGCCACTTTTACCTACAAGAATTTTGGTGATGCTCGTATTGATTATTCTATTTTGAAGATCAATAAATTGCTCATCTTGCAATTTCATGGCTTTCATCACAATGGCAGATATTGGACCGCCAGAAGTAAATACCAATGCATTTTCCCTACTGGATAAACTAGCAGCAATATTCTCTAATTCAATCCATGCATTTTCTTTGAAATCCTGCCACGACAATGAATAATCATGCTTATTATCCATCCAGTCAGAAATGGATTGGTTTAATATATCCTGCAATTTTTTGAGTGGTGCCGGGTGGCTCCGAATATCATTATTCAGCTTGCTAAAGTTCGCATACTCTGGGTTGAATTTTGATAGGAGTTCTATGTGATCATATTCATTCCAATTATTAGAAATTGCTGGTTCATCTTTTACGCCTAACTCATTTAGACAGTGGTTGGCAGTTTCCTGATGTCGATAAAGTGATCCTGAAGCAAATAAACTAGCATAGAGCTTTCTTTCTTCTAAAGCTCTGCCAACAATTTTAGACTGCTGAATACCCAATTCAGTAAGTTTGTCATAATCACTATTAAAGAAACTAGCCTGACCATGCCTTACCAGATAGATGAGTGCCATACTAACGTTTTTCGTTAATGATATTCTCACACGTCCTTATCATATAAAGAGTGGCCATCCAAAAATTCTTGAATGCTTTATTCCTGGTGAAGCCTTTAGAATAACGATAGTATATCTGCTGGGCAATCCCGGCCAATCTGAAAATGCCATAGACACGATAAAACCTGAAGTCATCCAATTCCCTCCCTGTTTTTTCGAGGTAATAGTCAACAATTTCATTACGTGTCATCATACCACGTACATTACTCGGTTGTCTTCTGAGTGATTTCACAAAAAAGTCGTCCTTTTCTTCTACCCAATAGGCCAGACTATTACCAATATCCATTAGGGGGTCACCAATAGCTGCGAGCTCCCAGTCAAGAACGCCAAAAATATTAGAAGGATTATCAGCTTCCAATACCACGTTATCCAAACGAAAGTCATTATGAACAATACATAATTTTTCTTCTTTAGGCATATTCTGCTCTAGCCAGCGCATTACTTTTTTACCGGAAGGTACGTTCCAGGTTTTGGCATCGCTATATCGCTTATTCCATCCTGTAATTTGTCGTTCTATATAGCCTTCGCCTTTTCCCAGATCATCAAGGCCTTCCTTTTCATAATCTACTTTGTGCA
The DNA here is from genome assembly GCF_040220315.1 of Fulvivirga sp. Classification (GTDB taxonomy): domain Bacteria; phylum Bacteroidota; class Bacteroidia; order Cytophagales; family Cyclobacteriaceae; genus Fulvivirga. Next base: position 30,675 of record NZ_JAVJUY010000324.1, on the reverse strand, counting down.
GTTCTATAAGCTTATCCCAAAAAGATTGACATATTTCTGATACTGTCTTTTCATCCCAATCTACATTTCTTGGGAAATTCTTTCTGGGGATAATACCCTCCAATCGCTCCATCAAATAGAAGGTGGAGCCCATGACCGATTCGTCTTCGCAGACTGCCACCATTTCAGGCACATAAGGATAGTGAGGCTTGAGTTTCTTTTGCAGATGATACTCTCTGGGCATATTGTGAGCCCCGGATGCCTTTTTCCCGAGAGGTGCCCTGCGTAAAATCAGATCGCGATTTTCAAATTGCAGTCTATAAGTCCAGTTAGATGCACCACCTGAAAACTGAGTGATGTTAGGATGATCATCAATATCAGAGATGTGATCTTTTAGCCAGGGGATTAGTTTGCCTAAATCAAGCTCTTCGCCTGGCCGCTGGTTTCCCTCCAAATCTTTTATTCTATCATCCATCTACTATAAATACTTTTTAAATTCTAATCTGGAGATCATTCCAAGGTGCACTTCATCAGGGCCATCAGCCAATCGTAACGCTCTTGCCTGTAGGTAAAAACTACTGAGTGGAAAGTCATCTGACAAACCACCACCACCATGAATTTGCATGGCCATGTCTGTGACATCCTGAAGCACCTGAGGGGCTACCACTTTGATGGCTGATATTTCTGTCATACTTTCTTTAACACCTACCTGATCGATCTTCCAGGCTGCATAATGGGTAAGTAACCTCGCCTGATCTATGGCGACTCTTGCTTTTGCGAATCGTTCTGCATTACCACCCAACATAGCTAGCGGTTTACCAAAAGCTTTCCTGGTACCACTTCTGATAATGGCTAATTGCAGGGCCCGCTCAGCAGCTCCGATACATCGCATACAGTGATGAATTCTGCCAGGGCCTAATCTTCCCTGTGCTATGGCAAAACCTGATCCGAAATTTTGAATAAGATTCTCTTTTGGTACTCGCACATTATTGAAATGTACCTCACCATGACCGGCCGGAGCATCATAGGCTCCGAAGGTGGTTAGCATACGTTTTATTTCTACTCCTGCCGCCTTCAGAGGAACAAGGACCATCGTGTGCTGCTTATGCTTTTCGGCAGAGGTATCAGTTTTGCCCATTACAATGGCAAGGCCAGCATCAGGATGCCCAAGCCCTGTTGCCCACCATTTTTTTCCATTGATCACTATCTCATCACCATCAGGAAGTATGCTAGTTTCTATATTGGTAGCATCTGAAGAAGCCACATTTGGTTCTGTCATACAAAACACAGACTTCATTTCGCCATCTAACAGTGGTACAAGCCACTTTTTCTTTTGTTCATCATTACCAAAATGATACAGAACTTCCATGTTTCCTGTATCCGGAGCATTGCAATTAAATATCTCTGCTGAATTATAAACCCGACCCATTTCCTCGGCAAGGGGAGCATAATCTAATACACTTAATCCCTGACCCATTTGCTCATCAGGTAAAAATAGATTCCAAAGTCCTTGTTCACGAGCCTCGTTTTTTAATTTATCCAGCTTTGGGTGCTCATGCCAGGTAGTCCAATGGCCATCAGGATTATTTTCTTTATTGAATTCCATCCATTCTTTTTCAAAAGGATACACGTTGGTATTCATAAAGGCCTTTAGCTTTTTCAAATAAGCTTGCGATTTTTCTGATGGGCGAAAGTTCATTCTCTTATAATTTTCTCAATGTTTTCAAGGATACAAAGGGCATTAACAATTTAAAGAAATACCACGGCCAAAATGGCACATAGGCTTTCCTTTTTTCTTTGTTGATAGCCTTTACCAATAATCTGGAACCTCTATCCAAATCAATCATAAATGGTGGTTTTTTTGCCACATTATCCGTCATTTCCGATTGTATGTATCCAGGGAAAATAGTCGAAACTTTGATGGGCTTATATAGTAAATCTACTTGGGCGCCCTCTGCTAAACTGGCGAGCCCAGCCTTAGTGGCCGCATATACATTAATAGGCCCGCGATAACCTCTAAAGGCAGACATACTGGAGATGGCTACCAAATGACCTTCATTTTGCGCTCTGAATATTTCTAAAGCAGCTTCAAACTGGCTAATGGCACCACAAAAGTTGGTGACGGCTGTTTGCATATTTTGCTTGGAATACCCCGTTCCTAAAGAAGCCCCTTTTCCCATACCGGCATTTACTATTACACGGTCAAGCTTTTCTCCAGCATCTTTAAAATCCTGGTTAAAAGCCTTAAATACATCAAATACGTCTTCAGGAATCGTTACGTCCAGCGGCCTTAGAAAGACCTTTATAGATGGGTTGACTTTTAAAAGCTCAGATTTTAGTTTTTCGAGATTTTCTACCCGCCTTGCACATAATGCCAAATTACAGCCTTGTTTGGCAAATTCCAGGGCCATTCCTTTACCCAATCCAGAGCTTGCGCCTGTAATGAGTATGTTTTTACGTTTCGTCATAAATAGCAGTAGTTAATAACTGATTCTAACTGCTTAAATTACACACTTTGTCGTGATATAGTAAGGAAAGAATAGATTTCGGGACTTATAATCTTAAGTAACTAGTGCGTCTTAAGTATTTCCTCAATAATTGAATTAAGTTCATTTACAGCTTCAGGATCATTGATAATGTAATCTCTCAAACCTTTTTCAACAAATGCGTGCCTTACATTGGTCTTCAAGTTATTCATTATCAAAACTTTTTGATTTGGATTGGTATTTATGATCACATCCAGAATTTCCTTACCACTGAGGGTATTCCTTATCCCGTTATTGATATCGTAATTAAGCAGTATAATATCTGGCCTTAGGTGTAAATCGTTTAAACAACTTTTACCTGTAGCGTAATTCTTGGTAATAATTTGCTGGTTAGCAGCTAAATCTTTTAAAGAGACTTTAGAAAGATGTGTATTCACAATTTGCATGAACCATGGGTCATCGTCCACTACAAATATCAAAATGTCTTTGGTTGAAGGTGTTTTTAATTTTGGCCTCTTAATTTCAGAAGGGAATTCAATATCAATAATTTCTTCGTCTTGTCCGTTAAATGATTTACGGTAACGATCGATTTTGCTTAATCTGAATGGCGACATGGTTGGGTTTACCGGTTAATAAAGTTAGCCAACTACAGATAACCTTACATCGTCTAAAATTATGAAAAAAGAAACGATTAATGCAAATGAGATAAAAACTATTTATCAACCCCAAAAAAAGAAGGCTATCATCTTCTGATAGCCTTCATAAAGTTGAATTTTAACATAAAACTTACTTCTCCTCGAGGAAGGGATATCTATAATCCGTTGGCGGTACTCTTGTTTCCTTAATGGTTCTTGGACTCACCCATCTTAGCAAATTAAGCTTAGAACCTGCCTTGTCGTTTGTTCCTGAACCTCTGGCGCCACCAAATGGCTGCTGGCCAACCACTGCTCCTGTAGGTTTATCGTTAATGTAAAAGTTACCCGCAGCGTTAATCAACTTTTTCATGGCAAGGTCTATAGCAAACCTGTCCTGAGAAATAATTGATCCTGTTAAAGCGTAGGGTGAGGTCTGGTCTACAAGTTCCAATACTTCTTCAAAGTGTTCAGAATTGTACACATAGATAGTGACAACAGGTCCAAATATCTCTTCGCACATTGTAGTAGAAGATGGATCCTGAGTTACAATTACAGTAGGCTCAATAAAGTAGCCTTTAGATTTATTGTAATTTCCGCCTGCAATAATTTCATTCATTTTGTTTGCTTTGGCACCGTCTATATAGCCGGCAATCTTATCAAAGGCTTTCTCATCAATTACCGCATTAAAGAAGTTGGTAAAATCTTCAGTAGGCCCCATCTTAATGGATTTGATATCTTCAATTAGATACTTCTTCACATCTTCCCAAATGTTCGATGGAACGTAAACCCTTGAAGCAGCAGAACATTTTTGTCCCTGAAATTCAAATGCCCCTCTGGTTATAGCAGTAGAAACAACTTTTGGCAAGGCAGATTTATGTGCTACAATAAAATCTTTACCTCCTGTTTCACCTACAATTCTTGGGTATGATCTGTATTTTTCAATATTGGCACCTATTGTTTTCCATAAGTGTTGAAATACACCAGTGCTGCCTGTAAAGTGTAATCCAGCAAAATCTTTGTGGTTAAAAACAACATCACCGGCCACAGGCCCATCTACAAATATTAGGTTTATCACCCCATCAGGTAAACCGGCTTCTTTGAAAACCTCCATAATTACATTTGCAGAATATGCCTGAGTGAACGCTGCCTTCCAAACAACTGTGTTACCCATAATGGCCGCAGAGGCCGGAAGATTACCTGCAATGGCAGTAAAGTTGAAAGGTGTAATTGCGAATACAAATCCTTCCAATGCCCGGTATTCTAACCTATTCCATACTCCGGTTGATGACTCCGGTTGGTCTTCATATATCTGCATCATATAGTATGCATTGTATCTAAGAAAATCGATAAGCTCACAGGCTGAATCTATTTCTGCCTGATAAATACTTTTTGATTGTCCTAGCATTGTAGCCGCATTGATTTTGGCTCTGTAAGGGCCTGCAAGTAAATCGGCAGCTTTTAAAAATACACTCGCTCTGTGCTCCCATGGCATGGTAGACCATGCTTCTTTAACACCTAGAGCAGCGTTAATGGCCTGTTCAACATGAGAAGCATCCCCTTCATTAAAATGACCTAGTATGTGCTGATGATCATGAGGCGGACATATTGGTATTTTCTTGGCCGTTCTTACCTCTTCACTACCAATATACATTGGTATATCAATTTGCTTTGACCTGGCTTCTTCAAGCGCTTTTTTTACTGCCAGTTTTTCTGGTGAACCGGGGGCGTAATTTAAAACCGGTTCATTAGAAGGGACAGGTATTTGATAGACTCCTTTAGGCATATGAATATCGTTTGATTAACATGGTTTATTTGTGCCCGCAAATTTAGGAAATGCCAAAGAAAAGGCCGCCTGTTAAAGTATTTTAGTCAGCTCGCTTAAACAGTTTATCTCATAACTGACATCTTCTTTGTGTGTCAATTTTTCAACATTAAAATAAACCGTATCAATTGCTGCATTCCTGGCACCGGCAATATCTGCATTCAGGTTATCCCCTATCATTAGCGCCTCATTGGCCTTGGTCCCTGCCTTATTAAGTGTGTATTCAAAAATCTCTTTTGAAGGTTTTCTATGTCCACAGCTTTCCGAAGTGACCATTCCTAGAAAATAGTGGTCTATTTTGGCGTTTGAAATTTTAATTTTTTGTATATCATTAAAACCATTCGTAAGCAAGTAAAGTGTGTATCTGTCTTTTAAATAATCCAGCACATCGTACGTATAAGGCATTAAATGCCCTTTCTTAGGGCATTCTAAAATGTATTTGGATGACAGCTCCATTGATAAATCGATGTTATCTACACCATGAATTGTTAGTATATTGTTAAATCTGAATTTTTTGATATACTCTCTGTCTATTTGGCCCTGATTATATTTATTCCAAAGCCCGCTATTTACTTTTTTAAAAGTTTCCACAAAGCCATTCAGGCTAATACCACCAAAAGATGATAGTTCATATTCCTGATGTAATTCTGATAACGTTTCCAGTGAATTTTTCTCGTAATCCCACAGCGTGTGATCTAAATCGAAAAAAATGCTTTTGTATTTCTTCAATTTTGCCAGTTTTTATATTCCAGTTTATTTTGTGCTAATTCCCTATTGCTATACATCGTTTTGTATACATTCTGATCTTTAATTAGCAATTGATCTTTATTTAAAAATTGAAAGATCTGACTGATGATTTCATAAACCTCGTCTTTTAAATAATAAAATACCCACTGATCTTGTTTACGAGTGTTCAAAATACCGGAATTTTTAAGATAGATTAAGTGCCTGCTCGTTTTAGTTTGCGTAAATTCTAAAATGTGCTCCAAATCAGAGATACACATTTCCTTATTTCTAAAAATGAGATGCAGGATCCTTACCCTCGACTCATCTGAGCAAGCTTTAAATATTTGTGAACCAAATGATAAATTGAAGTTTTTGAGTCGCATTGTACTTGTTCCAAATTTATGAGAAATAGATAACATTGTAAGGAACTTTGACGTTCAATTGATAACTTCGAAGTTAAATGGCATATCTGTTAGATTAATCAATCTGATTCAAAAAATTTGAACAAAATCAACGCTATACTTACGCTTCTTTTGGTCATCATACTGGTGATTGGAATGCAATATACTGCCAAAGGTCAGGGTGCCAAAAATGTGATTCAGTTGTCAGGAATAATACTAGGCGAAGATAGCATTTCAGGTATTCCGGGTGTACATGTTTATGTGCCCAAAGCTGGTAGGGGAACTACCAGTAACAGAGTTGGTTATTTTTCTATGCCCGTGTTGGTGGGCGATGAATTGGTGGTGAGTGCTATTGGCTATGAGAAACAGTTTTTCAGAGTGCCTGATTTTGATCAAGACAATATGACTATTGTGATAGAACTGGTGTCAGATACTACATTTCTGGAAACTGTAGAGATTATGCCGTTTCCTACTGAAGAAATTTTTAAAGAAGCCATACTAGCCCTCAATATCCCTCTTGAAGAGCACAGTTATGATAATTTGAATGAAGATTTACTTGCCTTGATGCTACAAACAGTGCCAATGGATGGTGCTGCCAATCATAGGTATTATATGGACAATTGGGTGAGGTACCAGCAAGATAGATTTGGGCCAAGGCCGAACCCTTTAACCAACCCTTTTAACTGGGCTAATTTTTTCAGATCACTCAGATCTAATAAGAAGTAACTGTTATAACCATTGAAAAATGGCAACTGCTGCTAATAGTAAGGCGATGTATACAACAGCCACTAATACTTTCAACCCTTTTAATACAGACCCATCCATAACTTTAAGATTAATATAGTAGGCTAATTCAGTTATTGTGCCAAATTAAAAAAGGCCTTAAATAAACAATTTGAGGAGTTTATGCATAAATAATTCCCAAATGTAAATAAGGATTTCAATTTGGGAATTGCTAAACTGGTTTTAGGATTGCGTTACTAAACTGTGGTCTGATAGATAATTATAAAAAAATAGAGACTGCCTTTTTGAGACAGCCTCTATTCTTATCGAACTTGTATAATAATTACTTCTTGGAAGAATCGTCTACTTCTTCAAATTCTACATCAGAAACATCTCCTTCACCGCTTGCTTGTGCATCTCCTGCTCCGCCAGCCTGTCCTGCTGCGTTAGGATCAGCACCTGGCTGTCCGCCAGAAGCAGCATACATTTCTTGAGCTGCACCTTCCCAGGCCTTATTCAAACCTTCTAAGGCAGCGTCTATTTTATCTACTTCCTGAGCCTGATGTACTTTCTTCAACTCTTCAAGGGCACTGTTAATTTTAGATTTGTTATCATCTGATAACTTATCTCCATATTCTTTCAATTGCTTTTCAGTTTGGAAGATCATTGAATCAGCAGAATTTAACTTTTCAACTCTTTCTTTCGTTGCTTTGTCAGCATCGGCATTCGCCTGTGCTTCTTGCTTCATCTTTTCAATTTCTTCTTCTGTTAAGCCTGAAGAAGCTTCAATCTTAATTTTCTGCTCTTTACCCGTGCCTTTGTCTTTGGCAGAAACATTCATAATACCGTTAGCATCAATATCGAACGTTACTTCAATTTGAGGCACACCTCTTGGTGCCGGAGGAATATCCGTTAACTGGAATCTTCCGATTGTTCTGTTATCATTTGCCATAGGACGCTCCCCTTGCAGCACATGAATATCAACAGAAGGTTGATTGTCTGCCGCAGTAGAGAATGTCTCAGACTTTTTAGTAGGGATGGTCGTGTTCGCCTCTATTAATTTAGTCATTACACCACCCATTGTTTCAATACCCAATGAAAGTGGAGTAACATCTAACAGAAGAACATCTTTTACTTCTCCTGTAAGCACCCCGCCTTGAATGGCAGCACCTATCGCCACTACTTCATCAGGGTTAACTCCTTTAGACGGCTTCTTTCCAAAGAATTTTTCTACTTCTTCCTGAATTTTAGGAATTCTGGTAGATCCACCTACTAAAATTACCTCGTCAATATCTGAAGCTGTTACTCCTGCATCAGCTAACGCCTTTTTACATGGCTCCATTGATCTTTTTACCAGGTTGTCAGCTAGTTGCTCAAACTTAGACCTAGATAATTTTCTTACTAAGTGTTTTGGCACACCATCAACCGGCATAATGTAAGGCAGGTTGATTTCTGTCTCCGTAGAGCTCGATAATTCAATCTTAGCTTTTTCAGCAGCTTCTTTTAATCTCTGAAGAGCCATAGGATCTTTTCTTAGATCAATATTCTCATCTGACAAAAACTCTTCTGCCAACCAGTTGATAATTACCTGGTCAAAATCATCACCGCCAAGGTGAACATCACCATTGGTAGATTTTACTTCAAATACACCATCTCCTAATTCTAGTACGGAAATATCGAATGTACCACCACCAAGGTCATACACTGCTATTTTCATATCAGCATTTTTCTTATCGAGACCATAAGCCAAAGCTGCTGCGGTTGGCTCATTAATAATTCTTTTTACTTCTAAACCAGCAATCTGTCCAGCCTCTTTAGTGGCATGTCTTTCAGCATCGTTAAAATAAGCAGGCACAGTAATTACAGCTTCTTTTACTTCAGTACCCAAATAATCTTCAGCAGTAGATTTCATCTTTTGTAAAATCATTGCTGAAATTTCTTGAGGCGTGTAGTGCCTGTCGCCAATTTTTACTCGTACTGTGTCATTGTTTCCTTTTTCAAGTGAATATGATACAGTTTTCAATTCTTCGCCAACTTCAGAGTATTTCTTACCCATGAAACGCTTCACTGAGCTGATAGTATTAGTTGGGTTAGTAATCGCCTGTCTTTTGGCAGGATCACCTACTTTTCTTTCACCTTTGCCATCCTCCAAAAAAGCAACGATAGAAGGTGTAGTTCTTCTTCCTTCGCTATTTGGGATAACAACAGGCTCATTCCCCTCCATTACTGCTACGCAAGAGTTGGTTGTTCCTAAGTCTATTCCAATAATTTTTCCCATGATCGTTTTATAACTTATATTTTAAAATTCATTAGTCGTTTAACTCCTTTGCAATGATCAATGGTTATGCCAAAAGGTTTTTGGTGACAGAATGTCAGAAATTAGTTCTAAGTTGAACGTTCAAAGTTGGTAACAGCTTTGAACTTTGAACTTTGAACGTTTAACTTCGCACCTTTGACAATACTATGGCACTAAAGGACGAAATAGCGAAGCGAAGAACATTTGGAATCATTAGCCACCCCGATGCTGGAAAAACAACCTTAACGGAGAAATTATTGCTGTTTGGAGGTGCCATTCAAACTGCAGGAGCGGTAAAATCCAACAAAATAAAAATGCATGCCCGCTCTGACTGGATGGAGATTGAAAAACAGAGAGGTATTTCAGTAGCCACTTCGGTGATGGGATTCAATTATGATGGTGTAAAAATCAACCTCTTAGATACGCCCGGTCACCAGGATTTTGCTGAAGATACATACAGAACGCTAACAGCTGTAGACAGTGTGGTGATGGTAATTGACTGCGTAAAAGGTGTGGAGATACAGACCGAGAAGTTAATGGAAGTGTGCCGAATGCGAAAAACTCCAGTTATCTGTTTTATAAATAAACTGGATAGAGAAGGGAGGGATCCTTATGAGTTACTCGATGAGATTGAAGAGAAACTTAATATCAAAGTAAGGCCATTATCCTGGCCCATTGGTATGGGTAAAGATTTCAAAGGTGTTTACAGCTTGTATAATAAGAATCTTCACCTATTTACTGCCAGTAAAACTAAGCTGGAAGGTGAGGGGATAAGTATCAATAGCCTTGATGATGAGCAGTTAGAAAAATCTTTAGGGGTTAACTATGCCAACCAATTAAGGGAGGATGTAGAGCTAATAGAAGGCGTATATTCTGAGTTTGATGTGAATGAATATTTGTCAGGTAATGTAGCTCCTGTATTCTTCGGAAGTGCCGTGAATAATTTTGGCGTGAAGGAATTGCTCGATAGCTTCATTCGTATGGCACCAGCACCTATAGAAAGAGAAACCGAAGAAAGGGTAATACGACCTGATGAAAACAAATTCTCTGGGTTCATTTTTAAGATTCATGCCAACATGGATCCTAATCATAGAAACAGGATAGCCTTTATAAGGGTTTGTTCGGGCAAATTTGAAAGAGGTAAGACCTACCACCATGTGAGGGCAGATAAAAAAATTAGATTTTCGAACGTGACAGCTTTTATGGCACAGGAAAAGGAGCTGGTAGATGAGGCCTGGCCTGGTGATATTGTGGGTTTGTATGATACCGGTAATCTAAAAATTGGAGATACACTAACAGAAGGTGAAAAAGGAGTGTACAAAGGCATACCTAGTTTCTCTCCTGAGATCTTTAAAGAGGTGGTTAACAAAGATGCGATGAAGACCAAACAGCTTGAAAAAGGTCTGAACCAGCTAATGGAAGAGGGGGTAGCTCAGCTTTTCACGTATGAAATGGGGGCTAGAAAAGTGGTTGGTACTGTTGGTGCGCTTCAGTTTGAAGTTATTCAGCATAGGCTAAAGCATGAATATGGCGCTTCGTGCGACTTTATGTCAATGAACTTATACAAGGCTTGTTGGATTAGCAGTAATGATAAGAAGAAGTTGGACGAGTTTGTGAAGTCTAAATACAGACACATTGCTCAGGATAAAGATGGCAAACTGGTATTTATGGCAGAGTCAAAATCCTGGTTAACAATGGTGCAGGATAATTTCCCTGAAATAGACTTTCATTTTACTTCGGAGTTTTAATTACTTCAAAGCATCAAAACTATATTTAGCATCACTCCAGAATTCGTCCAATTTTCGCATTCTGGGGGCCATGTAGTTTATTAATTCAGGCCAATGGTCCTGATTGAATATGGTTAACCCTGTCTTTGAAGTAAATATTCTGGAGATTATCTTGTTAGCATCTTCTTGATAATATTCTTTATCCCAAATCCATTCTTCTTCTAAAATGCTGTGCAAATAGCTCTTTAATTCAAGAAATTGTTCAAAAAAGAGTTCTCTGATACCTTCGTCAGGGTGGTGTAGTTCTATTCCAATATAAGCCTCCTTCTTGATCACGTCCATCCTGAAATAGAGATGCTTGATGCCTGTTTTATAATTTAACCAGTTCACCTTAAGGCCTTCCGCTGATGGTTTTGATGAAAGATGTCGACCTAATGCCGTCCAGAATTTTTTCCGTAAAATAGCAGACTCTTCTTTACTATACATTAATTCAAAAGTAAATGAAGTTGAGACAATACATGGCTGTATTAATTCATAATTTTGTGGCCTTATAAGAACTTACAACTATGATTCAATCCCTGTACGAGGATAACCATTTAATAATTGTAAATAAGCCTGCTGGAGCATTAGTGCAAGGAGATGAAACTGGTGATGAGGCATTAGGAGAGGAGGTAAAGGCTTACATTAAAAAGAAGTACAAGAAGCCCGGAGATGTGTTTTTAGGGGTGGTTCATCGGTTGGATAGGCCCGTGAGCGGGGCGGTTATCTTCGCACGTACATCAAAAGGCCTGGAGCGGATGAATAAACTATTTCGTGATAGAGAGATTGAAAAAACCTACTGGGCTTTAACAAAGAAAAAGCCTTTGGAACTGGAAGGCGAGTTGGTTCACTGGCTAAAGAAAGATAGTAGTATTAACAAAGTATCTGCTCATAATAAGGATAATAAGGGTGGGCAAAAGGCCATATTGAATTACAAACTAATCGGTCATTTTGCGGAGTATTATTTGTTGGAAGTAAAACCATTGACAGGCCGACCACATCAGATAAGAGTTCAATTGGCCAAAATAGGATGCCCGATATTTGGTGACGTTAAATATGGCGGTGATAAGTCAAATGATCGTTCAGCTATTTACTTACATTCAAGGGAAGTGTCGTTTATTCACCCCGTAAAAAAAGAGGCCGTACGGGTTACTGCCAAAACACCTAATGATCAGATTTGGAAGTTATTTGATGGCATTAAGTAAATGAAGTGGATTAACAGACTAAAAGAAAAGTGGCAGGTCTCCACACTACAAGTGTTTATTATCTTGCTCGTATTTGCCTGTACGGGATTTACAGTAATGTTTTTAAAAGACCCCATTGTTTCCTTTTTTGTTGTTGAAGGAGATAAAAGTTTACTTTTCAGCATCTTATATTATGTGCTAATTTTGCCCATTTATAATGTAATTCTTTTGGTTTATGGGTTCATATTTGGCCAATTTAAGTTCTTTTGGGAATTTGAGAAACGAACGTTCCGCAAACTATTTGGCAAGAAAAAAGCCACCCGCTAGTAAACAGGTGGCTTTGCTTAATTAGATATTTTGGTGATTATGCCTCTGCGAGCCCGTCAGCTAAAACAACAATTCTATTGTTTAATACCTCAACAACTCCTCCCGTTATTTCAACGGAATCTTCACCACCTTTAGCTACTTTGTAGACTAACTCACCTTTTTTTAAAGTACTCACTAACGGTGCGTGATCATTCATTACCTGAAAAGATCCATCAACTCCCGGGAAAGTAACAATACTTACTTCGCCTTCAAATACTTTTTTTATGGGTGTTACAACTTCTAAAAACATAATCTAATGTTCTGGTCGTGATTAATTATTTTTTCGCTTCAGCAAGCATTTTCTCACCTTTGGCTACTGCATCTTCAATAGTACCTACAAGGTTAAATGCCATTTCAGGAAGGTTGTCGTGCTTACCATCCATAATCTCGTTAAATCCTTTGATAGTATCTTTAATATCAACAAGCACACCTTTTAATCCTGTAAATTGCTCAGCAACATGGAAAGGTTGAGATAAAAATCTCTGTACCCTTCTAGCTCTGTGAACGACTAGTTTATCTTCATCAGAAAGTTCATCCATACCAAGAATGGCGATGATATCCTGAAGTTCTTTATATCTCTGAAGTGTTTCTTTTACTCTTTGTGCGCAATCATAATGCTCATCACCTAAAACCTCCGCACTTAAAATTCTTGAAGTAGAATCCAATGGATCCACAGCAGGGTAAATACCAAGCTCAGAAATCTTTCTTGAAAGTACTGTTGTTGCATCCAAGTGGGCAAATGTTGTTGCCGGAGCAGGGTCAGTTAAGTCATCGGCAGGTACATAAACTGCCTGTACAGATGTAATTGATCCTTTCTTAGTTGATGTAATTCTTTCCTGCATCGCACCCATTTCTGTAGCCAATGTAGGTTGGTAACCCACAGCAGATGGCATACGACCTAATAGTGCCGATACTTCAGAACCTGCCTGAGTGAAACGGAAAATATTATCTACGAAGAATAGGATATCTTTTCCTGGTCCCTCACCATCTCCATCACGGAAATATTCTGCTACAGTTAATCCTGAAAGGGCAACTCTCGCTCTCGCTCCCGGAGGCTCGTTCATCTGACCGAAGATAAATGTAGCTTTAGATTCTTTTAATTTTTCCTGACTTACTTTAGAAAGATCCCAGCCACCTTCTTCCATCGATTTCATGAATTCGTCACCGTAAGTAACAATTCCTGATTCAATCATTTCTCTTAAAAGGTCGTTACCTTCACGCGTTCTCTCTCCAACACCAGCAAATACTGAAAGACCTGAATAAGCTTTTGCAATGTTATTAATCAATTCCTGGATCAATACTGTTTTACCAACACCAGCACCACCAAACAAACCAATCTTACCACCTTTTGCGTAAGGCTCGATAAGGTCAATTACTTTGATACCTGTATAAAGAACTTCAGTAGAAGTTGAAAGATCTTCAAATTTTGGTGCAGGTCTGTGAATTGGAAGAGTAGTTTTGCCTTCTGGCTGCTTAATACCATCAATAGCCTCACCAATCACATTGAAAAGTCTACCTTTAATATCATCACCGGTAGGCATAGCGATAGGCGCACCTGTGTCGGTTACATCCATACCTCTTACTAAACCTTCAGTACTCTCCATTGAGATGGTTCTTACACGATCTTCACCAAGGTGTTGCTGACATTCTAAAACTACTTTTTGACCGTTGTCTTTGGTCACTACCAATGAGTCAAGAATGTTAGGCAATTTAGCTCCTTCAGTCTCAAAGCTAACGTCCACTACGGGGCCAATTACCTGGGTAATTTTACCAATATTTGCCATTTTTTATTTTTTATTAGAAATGATTAAAAGCCACTGCTGTTTTCAGTCCGCAAAACTACGTTTTATATTCTATAAAGCAAAAACAGTTTACTTACTTTTCTATGGCAAAATAGATTCTATTTCATGAGAACAATTCGGAAGGTTGTTCCTTGCCCTTCTTCCGATGTTTTAATGAAAATTTTACCTTTATGATAGGACTCAATTATACGTTTGGCAAGTGTAAGGCCTAAACCCCAACCTCTTTTCTTGGTGGTAAACCCGGGATTAAACACTTGTTTTAATTTGCTTTTGGGTATTCCCTTTCCAGTATCTCCGATATCTATAAATATCCGGTTTTCACTACCCCTTAAAATATTTATAAAGATTGATCCAGTACCACCCATAGAATCGACAGCATTCTTACATAGGTTTTCAACAACCCACTCAAATAGTGGTGGATTTACTTTGGCTTCTATGCCGGGGTTTAGCGCCAGCACTGTGATATTAATCTTGGGGGAAATTCTGGGTTTTAGATAAGCAATAATATTTTGTATTAACGGCTCAATCTTTTCATTCTGAAGCACAGGCGCACTGCCAATATTTGAAAAACGTTCTGTTATAACCTGCAGCTTTCGCACATCTTTTTCCAGTTCTTCTATCAGCCCATTTTCTTTCATATGTTCATCGTCTTTAAAATATTCCATCCAGGCCATAAGAGAAGATATTGGTGTGCCTAATTGATGTGCGGTTTCTTTGGCAAGACCGACCCACACCTGGTTTTGTTCAACAGCTTTACTATAGTTGAATGCCATGTATGATATGAATGCAAAGAGGGCTATTACAGAAAGCTGAATATATGGATAGTAGGTGAGCTGGGTTAATAGAAATGAATTTTGATAGTACACATATTGTACATCGTATATTTCGTTACTTTCTTTATCCTTAAAATTTATTTCTATTGGCTCATACGTATCCTTCATATCCTCAAGCTCATCCCTTAATTTCTTGTAGAGTTGAGAACCCGAATAATCATCTAAATCTATATTTCTGAAATCTGTTATGCTATCACTTTCATTAACTAAAATGGTTGGAATAGAATTATTTTGAAATACAATTTCCTCGGTGATGAAATAGAGGTTATTATTTTGAGCTTCATTAACCGTATATTCCAACGCTCTGGCAAATAATTCTATTTGCCTTTTTTCCCTATCTTGAAGCTGTTCTACCAGAATATTGGTGTAGTAGATGGAGCTAACACTAATAAGTACCGATACGACCAATACAACCCATTTGATTTTGGATTTATTCGAGTAGATATCAATTCCAACAAGCTTATTGGATGTTGCCATGGATATCAAATTAAACAAAAAAACCGGATAGCTTTGCCATCCGGTTTGCTCAAATATTTGTTAAAAACTAGTTTTTCATCATCAACCACTTGGCTAAAACCTTGTAATTCACCTTAGCTCCGTGCATTAAAATACCAACCCTATAAATTCTGCCAGCCAACCAAATAGTAAATATAAAGCCACCGATTAGAAGTAGCACTGACAATGCCAGCTCCCAGAGTGGCACACCAAACCCTATTCTTCCCATCATAACAATGGGTGATGTAAAGGGTATCATTGATAGCCAAAAGCTCATACTTCCACTTGGGTCATCAAATACAAACATAGACATACCGAAAAAGCCGATAATAATTGGCAACATAATAGGTAACATAAACTGTTGTGCATCTGCTGGGGTATCTACTGCAGAACCAACGGCAGCAAACAACGCACCATAAAGTAAATAGCCACCAATAAAATAGATAACAAAACTAATTACTACTGTTACTATCGGGATGTTGCCAATCTGTTCATACGCTTTTTTAATCTTGGGATTCTCGGCAATGCTTTGTTTTAAGTCTTCAGAATCTGCACCTACATTTTTTGATACTTGTTCTATTTGAGCTTCCCTTGTTTTATCCAAACCCAAATATGAACCAGCACCCATATAAATGCCACCCATAATAGCAATCCAGATTATTATCTGAAGTAATCCTACCGAAGCAACGCCTACCACCTTGCCCAGCATAAAATGAAACGGTTTTACTGTAGAAACAATAACCTCGACAATCTTACTGTTCTTTTCTTCTATAACACCTTGCATTACCTGGCCTCCATATACAAACAGAAACATGTAAATTAGAAATCCGGTAATGTAACCAATGCCTGAGGCCAGCCCGGAGCTGCTAGATTGTTCATTTTCTTGATTACTCAAGCGAGTGTCAAGGGCTAATTGAGTATTGAGCTTTGATAATGTTGCTTTATCAATATTGTATTTTATAAGCTTCAGATCCTTAATGTGCCCTTCAAGTAAACTTTCAATATCGCCTACAACAGATGGGCCAGGTGTAGTTTTTGTATAAAGCACAATGCCTTCGGGCTTTTCTATATCCAGTTCGGGTACATATAAAAGCCCAAAATTCTCACTTTCATTAAATGCTACTAAAGCTTGCTCCAGAGGATTGTCCAATAGATTAACTTCAAAGTCATCATTACTTTTGAGTGATAAACTATCCATCTCATTGATAACCATTAATTTCCTTGGGCCTGAATTCTCTTTCTCCTGGATGGCAAAATAAGCCAGCCCGCCTATTACAGCTGGGAATAGCAATGGAACAAGTAGGGTTGCTATCAGAAATGATTTCTTTTGAACCCTGCTTTTAAATTCTCTTTCGATTATTAGTAATATCTTATCCATTTTGCCCTCCTTTCACTTGCGAGATAAAAATGTCATTGATGGATGGAATTTTCTCATTAAAGCCCATTATTTCAGTTGATTTGACCAGATGACTTATTAAATCATTGGATGATGTATTTTCAGAAGTTTGAAGTGTAGATTCAAAAATATCATCATGAATGTGATGTTCAGCTAAGAGCTTAATATCATCACTCAAAGTACCATTCAACTTATTCTTATGGGTTACAATGTAGGTGTTATTTCTAAAGGAGTTTTTTATATCTCTCTTGTTTCCTTCCAGAATTACCTTTGAATGGTTAATTAATGCAATGTTATCACATAGTTCCTCCACTGACTCCATCCTATGTGTTGAGAAAATAACAGTACTGCCTTTTTCCCTTAACTCGAGAATTTCATCTTTAATCAAATTAGCATTGATAGGATCAAACCCTGAAAAAGGCTCATCAAGAATAATAAGTTTAGGCTCGTTAAGTACCGTAGATATAAACTGTATTTTCTGCGCCATCCCTTTCGATAAGTCTTCAATTTTTTTATCCCACCATTGAATGATTTCCAACTTCTCACACCACTGCTTGCTTCGTATAATGGCTTCTTTCTTGCTCAGATTTCGAAGCTGCCCAAGGTAAACAAGTTGCTCACCAACCTTCATTTTCTTGTATAAGCCGCGCTCTTCCGGCAGATAACCAATTATAGAAATGTGGTTCAGGTTGAGTTCTTCACCGTTAATTAAAATTGTGCCTGAATCCGAATTTATAATTTGATTGATAATTCTGATCAGTGTGGTTTTACCTGCTCCATTAGGTCCGAGCAGTCCATAGATTGATTTCTCTGGAATGGTGATGCTTACATCATCTAAGGCAGTATGCTGCGCATAGCTTTTTTTAACATTCCTTACTTCTAGTGCGTTCAAAGTATTCTTCTTTTTAGTTCAGGGAGTTAGTGCATGAATAAACAAGAATATTACACATGCACGTAAATTTTTTTCTAAGCTATAAAAAAGAAAAGTGAACTATAACCTAAAAAGATAAGCGGTTTATAAAATAAATGATGAGACTAGTTTGATGATAAAGCAGGCTGCTCTTTGAAGATTATCTTGCCCATGCTAACATCAAGGTCAAAGTTTAATATGTTAGTAGCATTTTCTGAATAAGCCTCATTTACGAAAGTGTTGTTACCAATATCTTTAAATGATTTGAGTAGGCTCACTTTACATAACCATGAGTTACTAATTTTTACTTTTACAGGAGTGTTGCTAGAGGGTAGAACAATCATAAGATTGCCGGCACCTACGCTTCCATATACATTTGTTGCAAGTGCTGATTTATCAGAAAAATCAAGAAGTAAATCCCCAAAACCAACATCAGCTATAATATTCTTTGATTTGGAGAAGTTAACGTTTTCTACTTTCACGGAGCCCATATCTACCTGAACATAGAAAGTATCCATTTCAACTTTATTGTAATCCGAGGCTCTCAGATTTACATCTGCACTACCAGTATTAATTTTTATCTTCTCAATTGAAAGGCCGCTTAAATCGATATTGGCATTTCCAATTCCGTACCTTAGATTTAAATCGTACACTTTTTCAGAAGATAAATACATCTTCCACAGATTATCAGAAGTTTTTTCATCACTCCCGAACATGCGGTAAGAAATAGATCGGCTCAAACCTGCAGATTTATCATCCTCCAGATTAAGTTTTATGTAGCAGGTATTATCTGAAATTTCTTTATTAAAAGAATGCGAGTAACTATTGTAGTCTTGATTACCGTAAACAGTTAATAATTCATTAGTTGTTGATGATTTGATAAAACAGGTTCCACTGTTCGCTCCAAAATCTAAGTCAACGCGCTCTACTGCATCACTATTATCTATAGAAAATTGCTTCTTTACTTGAGCAACTGTAAGGGAAGTACTGATGATTCCGATCCCCAATAACAGAATTCCTTCTCGCATGACAGTAAGTAACGGCTGCTCAGCACTTTGAGTTACATTATGGACAGATAATTTTAAAGCAAAAAGGGACAATTTCTTACATTGTCCCTTTCGTACTAATTAATCTTTTTTAATTAAAAGAACTCCTTCATTTTCTCAAAGAACCCTTTCTCACCTTTTTCTGGATTTGGCTTAAAATTGGCTGATTCCCGAAGACTTTCAAGCTTTTGACGTTCTTCTGCTGTTAATGTTTTTGGTGTCCATACATTTACATGAATAAGCTGATCTCCACTGCCATAGCCATTGATATCTTTTATTCCTTTGCCTCTTAGCCTCAATACCTTACCTGCCTGAGTGCCGGGCTCAATTTTAATCCTTACTTTACCTGTAATAGTAGGAACCTCAATAGAAGTACCCAATGCAGCATCTATAAAACTGATATACAGGTCGTATACCACATTATTTCCGTCTCTTACCAGGGTATCATTTTCTTTTTCCTCAATTAGAATTAAAAGGTCTCCCGCTGCTCCGCCACCTGGTGCTTCGTTGCCTTTGCCAGACATTGACAATTGCATTCCTTCAGAAACCCCTGCTGGTATCTTTATTGATATTACTTCTTCTTTAGACTCTAGCCCTGAACTATCAACTCCTGTAGGTCTGGAATCTACTGTTTTACCTGCGCCACCGCATGTTGGGCAAGTAGAAGACGATACCATTTGACCCAACATAGTGTTTACTACTTTTCTAACCTGGCCTGTACCCTGGCATTGGCTACAGTTTTTGAACGTAACGCCTTCTGCCCTTACAAGCCTGTTTACTTTAATTTTTTTCTCAACACCGTGGGCAATTTCTTCTAGAGTGAGTTTTAACTTTATACGAAGGTTAGAACCTTTTCGTCCGCGTCTACCGCGACCTCCACCGCCACCAAAAAAGCTATCGAAGGGGCTGCCACCGCCACCAAAAATATCTCCAAATTGTGAGAAGATATCTTCCATGTTCATGCCACCGCCACCACCGAAGCCGCCACCATTCATACCTGCATGGCCAAATTGGTCATAACGCTGTTTCTTCTGAGGGTCGCGCAGGACTTCATAAGCTTCTGCAGCTTCTTTAAACTTTTCTTCTGCTTCCGGATTGTCAGGGTTTTTATCAGGATGATACTTAATAGCTACCTTGCGGTAGGCTTTTTTTATTTCATCTGCATTGGCAGATTTATCAACTCCTAATACTTCGTAATAATCTCTCTTTGCCATGTTCTTAAATTTTATACAGGATTAATTTCCTGTTACTACTTTGGCATATCGCACTACTTTCTCTTTCAACAGGTATCCTTTTTCAATGATGTCTACCACCTTGCCTTTCAATTTCTTTTCAGGAGCTGGAATTTGAGTAATTGCCTCATGAAAATCAGGATCGAAGTCCATTCCAATATCTCCTTTCATTGGAATTAATCCTTTTTGCTCCAACACTTTCTTTAGCTTGGCATGTACCAGATCGATACCTTCCTTTATCGCTTTTAATTCAACATCTTCTTTTTCGAATGATTTTTCAGCCCGTTCGAAATCGTCAAGCACCGGAATTAAAGCAGCCATTAAATCTTCATTGGCGGTTTGAACAAGATCTAATTTTTCTTTGGCTGTTCGTCTTCTGAAATTTTCAAACTCAGAATATAGCCTAATATATTTATCCTTACTCTCTGCCAACTCGTCTTTTATTTTAGTCAACTCGTCAGATTCTTCTTCAGAATCTGCTTTTTGTTCTTCTTCCAGCTCGTTCACTTCGTTGACTGTTTCTTCCATTTTATCCACTTTTTCTTCCTTTAAAGAGTCTTTTTGTTCTGTATTTTCAGATTTCATATGCCTTTCTACAATAAACCAATAATTTATGGGTGATGAAGTGTCAATTACTCTGCCAATGGCGTGTATATGTCAAATTGACACAATGTTAGTCATTTAATGACTTCCAGATAGTGTCTTTTAATTCAGTTAGTCCTTGCTGGGTAATGGATGAAATAAAATGAAAGGGAATACCCTCTGGTAATTCTTGTGCCACTTCATTCTTTAATTCATCGTCAAGCAAATCAGATTTTGAAATGGCCAGCAAGCGTTCCTTGTCGAGAAGTTCAGGATTGTACTTTTTAAGTTCTTTGAGTAAAATGTGGTATTCCTGTTTAATGTCATCTGCATCCGCAGGAATTAGAAAAAGTAGAATCGAATTTCTTTCTATATGTCTTAAAAAACGAATTCCCAACCCTTTACCTTCAGATGCTCCTTCGATGATTCCAGGAATATCTGCCATTACAAAAGACTTATAGTCTCTGTATGATACCACACCTAGATTGGGCACAAGCGTTGTAAAAGGATAGTCAGCAATTTCTGGTTTGGCCGCTGATAGCACGGAAAGTAAAGTTGACTTGCCTGCATTTGGGAATCCAACTAAGCCTACGTCTGCTAAAACTTTAAGCTCAAGGATTATCCATTCTTCCAAGCCAGGTTCCCCTGGTTGTGCAAACCTTGGCGTTTGGTTTGTAGCGGTTTTAAAATTTTCGTTACCGAGTCCGCCTCGGCCACCGGGTGTTAGAATTCTTTCTTCACCATCTTCTGTAATCTCGAATAGTTTTTCGTTGGTTTCAGCATTTCTGGCAACGGTACCAAGTGGTACTTCAAGAATTACATCTTCACCGTCTGCACCTGAACTTCTACTGCCACTGCCACTTTCACCATTAGAGGCGATAACGTGCTTTTTATACTTCAGGTGCAGTAATGTCCAAAGTTGAGCATTGCCTTTGAGGATTATATGGCCGCCCCGGCCACCGTTTCCTCCATCAGGACCACCTTTAGGAACGTGTTTTTCCCTTCTAAAGCTAACTGCTCCATTGCCTCCAGAACCTGATCGGGAACAAAATTTTACGTAATCTATAAAATTGGATGAAGACATAGGTCTTTTACTTATCCAACACTTTTATGATTTCTTTCGAGATCTCATCTATAGCACCAATACCGTTAACTGTTGATAACCTGTTTTGCTTAGCATAATAAGGCAACACATGCACAGTCTTACTAAAATATTCATCTATTCTTTTGATCAATTTTTCATCGGCATCGTCCATTCGGTTCTCAAGTTCTCTTCTTTTTGCAATTCTCTTTTTTACTTCCTCTTCAGATACTTTGAGTTCAACCACATGATGAATTTTCGTACCCATTTCCTTCATTAATTCATCAAGTGCTTTTGCCTGTGCCACCGTTCTGGGAAATCCATCGAACAAAAATCCGCCTGCACCTTCATTTTTTTCAACTTCTTCTTTGAGCATGGCAATGGTTATGTCATCGGAGACGAGTTCTCCGTTATTCATAATTTCTTTTACCTTAAGTCCAAGTTCTGTATCGTTGCTCGTGTGCCATCTGAATAAATCCCCGGTAGATATATGCTTTAGGTTATATTTATCGATTAGTTTCTCACTTTGGGTACCCTTACCCGCTCCGGGAGGGCCAAAAATCACAATATTTAGCATGTTCTAATTTTTTGAAGCTTTAAATATAAGGTAAAAAATTGGGCTAGTCTTTAAGTTGAAATATATCCTTTGTATTTCTTCCCAGACCATCATAATCGAGTCCATAACCTACAACAAATTTATCTGGAATGTCAAACCCAACATATTTCAATTCTACACCTGCGTCTTTCGATTTAGGCTTTTGTAACAGTGTAATCACTTCAACTGAAGCAGCACCAAGCGAATGAAACTCATCTTGAATTTTTGTGATGGTTCTGCCCGTATCAATAATATCTTCAAGAATTACAACATCTTTCTTAAAGATGTTTTCGTTCAATCCTATCAATTGTTTAACATTTCCCGAGCTTTCCATTTCTTCGTAACTGGCTACTTTCACAAATGAAATTTCGCAATCAATTTTAACTTCTTTAAGTAAATCAGAAGCAAACATGAATGAACCATTCAAAATAGCTATAAACAGAGGCCTTTTATCCTTATAATCAGTATTAACTTTGCGGGCCAGGCTCCTAACTTTCTTACTAATTTCTTCCTGAGTAATGTATTTGACGAATTTCTTGTCTTTAATTACCATAAATAAGCCGAATAGACGGGTATTTTAAAATGAGCCTGCAAATATATAAAGATTAAGGAAAGACTAGCATTATAGTTTTTCCATTAGATAAGAATAAAGTTCAATCATGTTCTTGATATCCTTTTTATTCACTGTTTCGTCAGGCGAATGAACATTATCTTCTGGTGCTCCAATAAAACACCAATCTATTGGATACGGTGAGGTTTGAATTTCCCTGCCATCACTGCTGCCATTGGCTTCTACTTCCAGCTGAAAGGGGATAGTGCTCTCCTGTGCTAACCCTATAATTTTATTAATATAGGCTCTTCTGGGTATATTTCTGTCACGTAAACTTATCACCACACCATTGCCGGGGTGTACCCCGTCAGTAACCCAGGTGATATCTGAAATAAGTGTATTTTTTATTTTCCAGTTTTCGTAAATATATTTTAGCAGATAGGGCATTGATCCCCCGCCATGTTCTTCCCAGCAGCTAAATACGATAATTCCATCAGTTAACGTTTCAGCAACTTTTAGTGCTGAATAAATACCTAATCGATTATCGAGGTAGCAGGTTGTGATGTATTCTTTTGTCTCTCTAAAATTGCATTTATAGGTCAGGTCTGTGCCAGTATCAATGGCTCTTCCAAATTTATATTTAACTTGCTTATCGTCTGTCAAATGCAGTTCACACTCAATGGGTCCTAAACTATCACTACCAACTAATTTGGTCCCTGTTTCTGCATGTGGTCCGCCAATAGGCACCAGTTGATCTTCATATCGTACCGTATAACCTATAGAATCCATGTGGGCGAATATGGCGGTTCGTGGATTTCCGAATGTGAGAATTAAACAATCTTGAAATTCTTCTCCATGAATTATTTGTGGGGCTACTTTCCACCGATTCTTGTTTTCCTCAACGTATGTTAGTAAAAAGTCTTTCATCGCTGATTCATTTCCTGAAGGTGCATGAACCTTACACAAACGTTTTAACAATATATATTCACTCATTTTTTTCAAAAATAGTTCTATGTAAATTCCGCTAGTTATCTAATAATAATTATATTTCAATCTTAATTATTAATCAATCAAACCCTAACCCTGCCATGTCAATGGTTGTAATAATCAATGAAAAAGCATCAATTGCTAATCATTTTCTATTTGAGTTGAGGCACAAAGATATTCAAAAGGATCGGGCCAAATTCAGGCATAATTTGAAAAAATTAGGTCAGGTTATGGGGTACGAGGTGTCAAAGTCTTTGAAATATGTTGTGCAGTCAGTAGAAACTCCATTGGCTTTGACTAAAGTTAATTTACTTTCAGAACAACCTGTGTTAGTAACTATACTCAGAGCTTCAATACCTTTTTTTGATGGCTTTTTAGATTACTTTGATCAGTCTGATGTAGCCTTTATAGGTGAGTATAGACAGGAGGGTTCTTCTGAAATAGCAGTAAAGTTAGATTATGTTGCAGCACCTGAAATAAAGAACAGGCCATTAATAATTATAGACCCTATGTTGGCCACTGGCAAATCACTTATTAAAGCTTATAACCAGTTGACTGTAAATGGCTTGCCAAGTTCTGTACATTTTGTCTCAGCAGTTGCTGCACCAGAGGGAATTAACTATATTGCCGACCATTTATCAATTGATTATACTATATGGACTGCTTCATTAGATGAAAAACTTAATGAACATTCTTTCATAGTACCTGGCCTGGGGGACGCAGGTGATCTAAGTTTTGGAGAAAAGTTATAGTAGCAAACTATGTTATTAGATATCGTAATGCTTATAGTTGGATTGTTTGTCCTCATTATGGGGGGCGATTTCCTCGTAAGAGGTGCTTCCAGCTTGGCACTAAGAGCACATATTTCTCCGTTAGTAGTTGGCCTCACAGTAGTAGCATTCGGTACATCTGCCCCAGAACTTTTAATTAGTATTAAAGCTGCATTGGAAGGTAGCCCAGACATGACTATGGGTAATGTTGTTGGATCTAATATTTGTAACCTGGCACTTGTATTAGGAATTACGGCACTTATTGGCCCTATAAGTGTTCAAAAAGATTCTATTAAAATAGATTGGCCCGTAACTATGGGTAGTTCACTGCTCTTATACTTTGTGGTTAAGGAGAAAGATGCTGTTATAGATTCTATTGAAGGGGTCGTGTTTATATTGTTATTGATTGTATACACGGTTTATATCATCAGAAAATCAAGAAAAGAAACAAAGGCATTAAGAGATTCTGAAGAAGACCTTGACTTGCCTGAGGTTTCTAATAATCTTATAAAGGATTCGCTATATATTATCGGTGGTTGTGCCGGACTTTATTTTGGAGCTGATTGGTTTGTGGGAGGGGCAAAGGAGATGGCGACATTTTTAGGTGTGAGTGAACGTGTAATTGGCATTACGGTTCTGGCATTAGGAACCAGCTTACCAGAGTTGGTTACTGCAATCGTAGCATCCATAAAAAAGGAAACAGATCTTGCTTTGGGCAACCTGATGGGATCAAACATTTTTAATATACTCTCCATACTTGGAATCACCAGTATTATTCAAGACATACATGTAAGTGAGGCAATTATTCATCAAGACATGACTGTGATGCTGGGCATTACTCTTCTCATACTTCCTTTAATGCTCTACAAGCGAAAAATGGGAAGATTTTCAGGGGCTTTATTACTTCTTATTTATTTGGTATATACATACAGTGTGATATCCTAATTTTACAGGATGATCGCTGAAATACTAAAAGCCATTTCTATTATCTTACTAACCATGCTAAAGTTCATTTTTGGACCTGTTGGTGGTTATGGTGCAGGATTTTCTTATATGTTAACTGTAATTATAACGATTGTTGGAATGATGACAAGCGTCATACTGTTTACCTATTTGGGGAATTTTATTCGCGAAAAATGGCTGAATAAGATTTTCAAGAAAAGGAAAACTTTCTCAAAGCGTAATAGACAATTTGTTGCTATTTGGAAGAAGTATGGTATAAAAGGTGTTGCCTTTTTAACACCAATATTATTAACCCCAATAGGAGGTACGCTTTTATTAGCGACCTATCATACACCAAAGAAGGTAGTAATTTCATATATGTTTGTAAGTGCCATACTTTGGTCTTTCATTTTAACGGCACTAGTATATTATGCAGGAGATACAATAAAGGCATTTATTCCTCAGGATGCTCATCCGGAAGAATTTCTATATCCTGAATAAGAACTTTTTTAGAAATAGCCTGACCGGTTTTGGTTGCTGCTAAACCACCCATGGCAGTTTCCTTATACCTATTTTCCATGCTTTGCCCTACTTCACCCATAGCATCAATGCATTCATCTACAGGTATAACAGCACTCACATTTGAAAGTGCAATTTGTGCGGAAGAATTAGCTATAGCCGCGGCACTTGCATTACGCACCACACAAGGCACTTCCACCAAACCAGCAACAGGATCACAAACAAGGCCTAGCATACACTGCACCGTTATCGCCACCGCATTAAATATTTGATCGATATCTCCGCCCAAACAATAAACAATAGCACCAGCAGCCATGGCAGCCGCACTACCTGTTTCTGCCTGACAACCACCAACAGCACCTGCCAGCGAAGCTTTTTGTTCAATGATTAACGCAATACCAGCGCCAATTAAAAGTCCTTCCAATATTTTTTTATCCTCAAGTCCATGAATTTCCTGAAGTGTATAGAGTGTGCCAGGAAGAATGCCTGAAGCCCCAGCTGTAGGTGCGGCTACAATTCTTCCCATACATGAATTTACTTCTTTAGCTGCAAGTGCTCTTGAAATCAGATTTTGAAATTCCCTGGAAAGCACAGTTTTTTCGTTTTGATAAACCTTTTTGGCTCCATTGTTAATCATACCGGATCGGGAAGACATATCTTCAGATAGGCCAGTATTAACAGCTTCTTTCATTACATCATAGGCTCGCTGCAGGCCTTCCCAAACTTGTGCTTCACCTCTTCCTTTTTGTTCTTTTTCGTAATCAAGAACAGGTTGATATAGTGGTACCTTCTCTTGTTCGCAATGTGCTTTCCAACTAGCAAAATCGTTAAATAATAGCGCCATAATAAGTTAATTTGAAACAAAGTTAACGAAACTTAGCAGAGCAACTCAATGATTTTTCTTAGCATTACGATACCAATAATAGTTAAGAACAAATAGGATATAACCCTGGCAGGTGTTTTTTCGCCCAACTTAAGCCCAAGTGGTGATCCGATTATAACACCAATAGCCAACGGCAATGCTACCGGGAAAAGAATAAAGCCCAGGTGGGCGTAGCCCAGGTCTACTGTTGGTTTATTAATGATATTTAAAAATGTTAAAAAAAGAGAAGTAATAAAGATTGTACCATACGTTATTTTTTTAGCCTTTATTACATCTACCTTCATCCAAAGATTAAGCATGGGTATAACCATAGACCCACCACCCAAACCTGTTAATGCTGCTACTGCACCACCACTCATACCTGTTACAATGAGTTTGGGTAAGGTAATGCTCTCTTTTTCTTCCAGACGCTTTCTTAACTTACTAAGCGTACGAATAATAATATAAGCCAAAAGGATAACAATGATAATATTATAAGCCTCTTTAGAATAGCTGGTATTGTAAACAACAAGCTGTAGCAATATTGAAGCTGTGGCACCTGCAGCACCAGCAAGAATCAGAGTTTCATTCCAATACATGTTTCTCTTGGCCATAAGCTGCACATTATTTAAAAAAGAAGAACACATGGTTGCAAATATTGTATTTGCTATTGTCAGTTTTACGATCAAATCTTCGGGAATTCCCATATGGGCCAAAGCCATTGGAATTACAGCAATCATTATAAATCCGGTTCCAACTCCGGTAATACCAGCCAAAACCCCACCAATTAGGCCCGCTACAAATAGTAAAGTATAAATTATCATAACATAAAAAAAAGCTGCACTAGGCAGCTTTTAGTTTATCAATAAGTTGATTATCACCCATTCATAGATATGAGAAACTCTTCATTATTTCTGGTGCCTCTCATTTTAGATAACAGGAAGTCCATTGCTTCATTTGAGTTCATATCAGACATGAATTTTCTCAGAATCCATACTCTTTGTAATTCTTCTTCTGACATCAATAGATCTTCTCTTCTTGTTCCAGAAGCAGGAACATCAATTGCAGGATAAACACGCTTGTTCGAAAGTTTTCTATCCAACTGAAGCTCCATGTTACCGGTTCCTTTGAATTCTTCAAAAATAACTTCATCCATTTTAGAGCCAGTTTCTATTAATGCAGTAGCTATGATAGTTAATGAACCGCCATTTTCTACATTTCTTGCAGCACCAAAGAATCTTTTAGGTTTATGTAAGGCATTGGCATCCACACCACCAGAAAGAATTTTACCAGAAGATGGTACTACAGTATTGTAAGCCCTTGCAAGTCTTGTTATCGAATCTAGAAGTATAACAACATCATGCCCACACTCAACCATTCTTTTCGCTTTTTCAAGCACCATGCTAGAAACTTTCACGTGACGTTCGGCCTGCTCATCGAAAGTAGAAGAGATAACCTCAGCTTTTACGCTTCTAGCCATATCCGTTACTTCCTCTGGGCGTTCGTCTATCAGAAGAATTATTAAATAGCATTCAGGGTGATTTTCGGCAATGGCATTGGCCACATTTTTCAAAAGCACCGTTTTACCAGTCTTTGGCTGGGCTACAATCATACCTCTTTGCCCCTTACCAATAGGCGAAAACAAGTCCAGTATTCTGGTTGAATAATTGTCAGGTTTTGTGCTCAGTTTAATTTTTTCTTCTGGGAAAAGTGGAGTCAAATATTCAAAAGAAACCCGATCTCTGATTTCCTCAGTAGTTTTTCCATTCACCGTTCCAACTCTTAGAAGTGCGAAGTATTTTTCGCCTTCTTTGGGCGGCCTGATTTGCCCTTGAACGGTATCACCTGTTTTTAGGCCGAATAGTTTAATTTGAGATGGAGAAACATAAATGTCATCAGGGCTTGCTAAATAGTTGTAGTCTGAAGAACGTAAGAAACCGTAGCCGTCTTGCATGATTTCAAGCACACCTTCATTTTCGATAACACCATCAAAGTCTTTGATTGTGTTCTCTTTCTTCTTGTTGTCTCTACCTTTATTTTCCCGTGAATTACGGTCACCTTTATCATCATCACCCTCTTTCCTTGAATCTTTTGGATTGTTCTTTGGGGTGGGTTTGTTTGGCTTGTCTGCTGGTTTTTTATCGTCAGAAGGCTTCTTATCATCTAAAGAAGCAGTACTCTTTTCTAATTCAATGTCGAAAGACTCTAAAAGCTCATCGGCATTCATGTCTTTAGCATCTTTTTTCTCAGTTTTTTCAGCCACATTCTCTCGTTTTCTAGGTCGTTTCTGATTATCCTTTTTGTTGTCCTGAGAGGGTCTTTCTTCTGATGACTTCTTTTTAGGGAGCTTTTCTTCAGGAGTGATGGCTTGTTGATCAAGGATTTTGTAAACAAGCTCTTCTTTTGAGAGTTTCTTGTAGTTTTTCAGGCTTAATTCTTCAGCTATTTCTTTCAATTCAGAAAGAAGCCTGACATTTAATTCTTCAATCGTATACATAAATTAATAATGTGGTATTGGAATGTAATTTTGTTGTAATAATATCAATGATTGGGTGTTTTAGAATTCACCGTTTTGATTTCGAATAGTAGATAAAATTGTTGATGTTGAATGACTTTCTTTATCAGGAAATGATTCTTAAAGTCAATTACTTCATAATTGGTATTGCAATAATATAGTAACCATAGTCAATCCACAAACTTTATTCGTAAATAATCAATCTAGGCTGAATATTCTTCCCCTTTTACTTTAAAAATGCATTATTTTGCAGCGATTTTAATAAAAACCAAATATGCTAGAAGTTAATCGCATACGTGCAGAGAAAGAGAAAGTGATCAGTGCCCTGGAAAAGCGCCAGTTAAAAGATGCTGCATCTTTGATTAATAGGATTATTGAATTGGATGATGAAAGGAAAGCCACCCAGACTAAAAATGATGAAATCCTTTCTGAAGCTAATCAACTTTCTAAACAAATTGGGCAACTGATGAAAAGTGGCCACAAAGAGGAGGCGGAAGCAATTAAAAATAAAAGCAGTGCGTTAAAATCTGACAGTAAAAACCTTACCGAAAAACTGAATTCGTTAGAAGACGAGTTAAGGCAGTTATTGTACAAAGTTCCAAATACTCCAAATTCAAACGTGCCTGCCGGAGCAAACGAAGAGGCGAATGAAGTTGTTTATGAGTATGGCGCAGTGCCTCAATTGTATGAAGGGGCGCTACCGCATTGGGACCTTATTAAGAAATATGACATTATTGATTTTGAACTAGGTAATAAAGTTTCAGGAGCGGGATTTCCATTCTACAAAGGAAAGGGTGCACGTTTACAGCGGGCAATGGTTAATTTCTTTTTAGACGAAGCAGTAAAAATGGGCTTTGAAGAAGTGCAACCGCCAATCGTGATTAATGAAGACTCAGGCTACGGTACCGGCCAACTACCAGATAAAGATGGTCAGATGTATCATATTCAACTAGAGAATTACTTTTTAATACCCACAGCAGAAGTGCCAATTACTAACATGTATCGAGATGTAATCTTGGATGTTGATAAATTGCCAATCAAACATGTAGGTTATACGCCATGTTTTAGAAGGGAGGCAGGATCCTGGGGGGCGCATGTTAGGGGTTTAAACAGATTGCACCAGTTTGATAAGGTAGAGATCGTTCAAATTCAACATCCTGATAAGTCCTATGAA
>NZ_JAVJUY010000323.1:0-6020 GCF_040220315.1 Fulvivirga sp. | reverse complement strand
CTCAAAGAAATGCCATATTTCACCATAGCTTAGAGATGATGTTTGAGGGCCGGTAACTACTGCAACTGTTGGCTTACTAAGTCTAGCGATTTTAGCAGAACCTAAATCAACACCACTAGTTGAAAAACCAGTTTGTACCGCTGTAACATTGGCTTCATATTTTTTGGCCGATTCTATTATCAGCTTATCCAACCCCCCTTTTATATATTCATTATTTCTTTGGGTGATTACCAGGCTCCCACGCTCAAAAGAGTTACCGTTTATGGTAAAAGGTTCCCTGGCGATCCGCACATTCACATCCTTTTTCAATAGATGCCCTAACCACTTCACATCTTCCAAAGAATTGTATTTTGAAATATATGCATAAGGTGATTCTGCCTTTATCTCAGAGTATGTTTCCTTCTTGAACTCGTTAGTGTTAGATAAATTTTCTGTTATTGCATAAGCATCTAAGCCATAAGCATATGGTAACGACCAGGCCGTGATATCATACGTAAGCGTATCTGAAAGTTTGGTTTCGGGCTCAAATAAAGCTTTAATCAATCGCGATACTGGCTGATTTGTATTAATCACTAAATCATTACTCGACACTGTGAAACTTTTGGTATTGCGAGATATGTAGCTGTATCCCTTCAGATTTTTAGATGAACTGACTGAGCCATAATTAATCATATGCTTGTCAAGAAATTCACTCAAAGCATCAAGCTTGTCCTGATTATTGTTTTTAACCACATACGACTTGTAAGTGCCTACCGGTGAAGTAACGTTTTTACTAAAATATGCCTTGAACTCTTCACCTAGTTTCGATGCATTTTTTGATGCTATTTCCACTGTAGAAATTCCTGTAGTATAGTGATGGTCAATTCTGTCT
This sequence comes from Fulvivirga sp., assembly GCF_040220315.1. GTDB lineage: Bacteria > Bacteroidota > Bacteroidia > Cytophagales > Cyclobacteriaceae > Fulvivirga. The sequence continues at coordinate 5,149 of NZ_JAVJUY010000323.1, read as the reverse complement.
TTTAAAGTAAGAGTATCACCATACTCAGTAATAATGCCCAGACCGGCATAACCATGCCCCGCCTGCTCGTAAGTCATGCCAATGGCTCCATTGTAAGTTGGATAAGTATCTCCATAGCTCGGATACAGTAGGTCAAAATTTTCCTTTGTGAAATAGAGCCAGTTTTCCTTGTCGAAGTATTTGGCGTGATTTTTCCCTATTTGCGTTTGAAACTCCCGCTGCCATGAGGTGATCACTTCATGAAAAGGTTCTGCAGCTGGCGCAAAATAGTACGGGTTGTTCACAAATTGCTCGTGATAATCTACATGCACATGTGGCATCCATTCATGGTAAATTTTAGATCTATTGGCCGATTCAATTTGTGTTTGCCATGCCCAGTCTCTATTCAAATCAAAGAGGTAATGGTTCGGTCTTCCCCCGGGCCATAACTCATGATGCTCAATGTCATCGCCATTAGGATTAAAATTTTTGTTGCCATATTGGTTATAGAAATTCGCATAACGATCTCGCCCATCAGGGTTTACACACGGGTCAATGATTACAACCGTATTTTTTAGCAACTCTTGAGTAGTCTTATTCGATTCATCGGCCAAGGCATGCATTGTTTTCATGGATGCTTCAATGGAAGAAGCTTCGTTTCCATGAATGTTATAACTCAGCCAAACGATGGCTATGCCATCATCATTGGAGTTACCATCGGCCATTTGAGCTCTTTTTAAGTTATTGAGTCTGATTTGCTCAATATTATTCATGTTTTCCAGGCTACTAATTATCGCATAAGTAAGCGGGCGATGTTCGTAAGTCTCACCATAGGTTTGATACAGCACATTTTTCTTGGCTTCGGCTACATGTTTAAAGTATTCTACCACTTTATGGTGGCGAGTAAAACGATCTCCAAGTTCATAGCCTAAAAACTCTGATGGTGTTTTAAGTTCCGTTTGACTTGTAGCAACATTAGCAAGACAAATACTGAAACAAAGCAAAAAATATCTCATGGGTAAAAATTTAGAAAGCGAAAATAAGCAATCAGGCAGTTAATTGGCCTAAACAACCGTAGTTTGGGTCTTAATGTTTGACAAAAGGCGTTTTATCTGAGGCAAATGGTGTTTATGGTGTGCCTTAATAAACTCTATAGTTTGAATTAAATTAAGATAACCTACACTTGGATGTTTAAAGAGTTTCAAGTCTAATTGCTGATCGGTTTGGATGCTAAGCAGAAGACGGAATGATTCCCGCAGGTTAGACCAATCTGACCTTAACTCATTTAAGTTAATCTGATCAGGAATAGACTCACTCACCGTTTTTGGTGCTTTAAACTTCAGTGGAAGCCTCAGAAATAATTTCAAGAGGCTATGTCTAAATTTTTCCTTCAGTCCTACGGGTTCTGCATCCTGGTTGTATTTGATTCTTTTAGAGATATCATCAAATGTTTTTTGTTCCACCAGGTATATGTGATACAAGGTCTGGGCTAACGACCACTGATCAGCATTAAATTTTTTATTTGCCTCCGCTTCAGTAACATCACCACTTAATGTTAAAAGATATTCCTTTTGATATTCTAAGGATTGAAACTTTTCTTTAACTTTTGAATTCATAAATACCAAATTAATCAAATCTCATGGGTAAATCAGTAGCACTAGTACTTTCTAGTGGTGGAGCACGCGGAGTGGCGCATATTGGAGTGATTGAAGGTCTCTTGGAAGAGGGGTTTGAAATTACTTCTATTTCCGGGAGTTCAATGGGTGCCGTTATAGGAGGCGTATATGCTGCAGGCAAGTTAGAAGCTTATAAAGAATGGATATGCAACCTCGACAGGTTCGATGTGTTCAAATTATTAGATTTTACACTAAGCACACAGGGATTTGTTAGAGGTGAAAAGGTGTTTAATGAAATGAAGAAATTCATTGAAGAGCAGAACATTGAAGATTTAAAAATTCCACTTTCAGTTATTGCTACAGATATTGTAAACAAAAAAGAAGTGGTATTTAATAAGGGGCCACTTTATCAAGCATTACGAGCATCTGCAGCCATTCCTTCTGTTTTGAAACCAAGTGTTATAGATAATATAGAACATGTTGATGGCGGAGTGATTAACCCTATACCAGTAGCTCATGTAAAGCGAAATAAGGGCGATATACTAGTTATCAGTGATGTTAATGCCAACGTGAAAAGCACTATGAAGAAACCAGAACCAAAAAAAGGTAGTGCGTTGGCCGACCTAATTGAAAAATGGAACAGTTTTTTTCCGGATAAAAAGAAGAATAAGAGTTTAAGCTATTTTGATCTGATCACCTACTCCGTTGATTTAATGCAGGATAAAATCTCCGATTATATCATTGAAAATAGCAAGCCAGAAATTGTGGTGAAAGTGTCGAGAGATACTTGTGGCACATTTGAGTTCTACCGGTCAGAGCAAGTGATTGAATACGGCAAAAAACAATTTAAAAAAGCGCTGAATGATTCAGGACTTAAATAATGCTATTGGAAATATTGATATCTATCTGCTGGATCAAATACTCAAAGGCAGATTTGAAAACTGTACGAATTTACTGGATGCAGGCTGTGGAGAAGGAAGAAATTTGAACTATTTTATAAATAGTGGGATAAATGTCTTTGGCTGCGATACTAATCCGATAGCTATTAAAATGGCACGTATGTCGCATAAACAAGTTCCTGCAGAGAATTTTATTTCATCCAGTATTGAAGAGTTAACATTACCAGAAAATTCTTTTGACGCCATTATTTGTGCAGCCGTTTTACATTTTGCATCTGATGAAATTCACTTCCACAAAATTTTAGATAAACTTGTCTCGTTGCTAAAGCAAGGGGGTATTTTATTCATTCGCATGGCAACGGATGTTGGAATTAGTGTTAACCAAAGAAGCGGTTTCACCTATTTATTACCTAAAAATGAAATAGAAAATACTTTTACAAAGCGCGGTCTACAGTTAATAGAACCCTGGAAATCTGTGGTTGTAAATGGCGAGCGCTCGATGGGTGTTTTTACATTGCTAAAAACTTAATTTTTCGTTCATCAATAGAAATGGTAGCAGGCAACTGCCCGATAAACTCTCCATCAGCTTCAATGCCACAAGTACTAGTAGATGTTAGCTCAAGTTTAGTAGCTGATCTATACTGTACTAGTGGATGATTGAGTATTTGCGCCTTTTTTATCTTACTCACATTTTTTAAATAATCAGAGATACTTATATCACCAGAAATAACCACTGAGAAGGTACCATCTGCCGGATCAGCTTTTGGTGCAATGCACAATCCGCTTCCAAAATATTTACCATTAGCTGCAACCAAAGAGTTGATTTTTCCTTCATACTCCCAATTATCTGCCTTACATTTCACTTCTACATTTTTATAGGATATAAAAGTTCTAATAATTGCTGAAAAGAATGTAAAATTCGAGCCGAACCATTTACTGGATGAATTTACCCTTTTCACCACTTCTGCCCCAATTCCAATATCAGCTATATTCATAAAGTACTTAACCCCATCATGATGCTCTATCCTACCAATATCTAACAGATTGTAGTTATTATTGCTAATGGCTTCAAATAAATCGGCCAGGGTTATTGGGGTTGATAGTGATTTTATAAAATCATTGGCTGTGCCGAATGGTAATGCCCCTAATACTATGTCAGGTGAATAATTTTTAACGATACCATTAATGGCTTCGTGCAAGGTACCATCGCCACCTACAGCAATAATGTGCGTAAAACCATCCCTAATAAACTCTGAAGCCAAAGAAGTAGCATGCCCTTGCTGTGAAGTTTCTACTACATTAAATTCTATGTTTCTTAGCTCTTGCCGGGCTTGCTGCAGCTGTTTGTAGAATCGTTTCTTCCTACGACTCTTCCCGTGAAGGATAAATGCGACTTTATACATGATGTTGTTGATTTTTGACCACCGGAAAGTTACTTAACTGTCTTAATTGGGACAAATCTTTTCGGTAAGTTGGCTGTTATTGAAAGTGTACTAAAAAAACTCGATATGAAAGCTATTTGGAATGGCGAGATAATCGCTGAAAGTAATGATACCGTTGTAATAGAAGGCAACCATTATTTCCCTCCTAACACCATAAAGAAAGAATATTTTAAAGCCTCAAATACCAATACGGTGTGCCCTTGGAAAGGAACCGCTTCTTACTATACATTAGAAGTAAATGGAGAAACTAATAAAGATGCAGCTTGGTACTACCCAGAGGTGAGCGAAATGGCAAAGCCCATTAAAGGGCATGTGGCGTTTTGGAAAGGTGTAGAAGTTACTAAGTAACTAGCGGTTACGATTTCTTACTCTGCCGAGGTATTTAAAGGCATCTACCAACATATAGGTGCCAATGCCGCCTGTCGCCCCACCAGCCACTAACAAAGCTTGGCCTAATTCATCATTCTCCCGACCTAGCATTAAGCCGCCAGCAATGGTAATGGAATATCCCAATGTAGCCACGAATATGCCTCGTTGGAATTTACTCTTAGCTGTCTCCAGGTTTAGCACGATGTGGTCTACATCTGCTCTAATGGAAAGTATTTCTTGTTTTAATGAGTCATAATTTGGCGATTGCGCTAATGCATCAGACATAGCACATGATAAAAATATAACAACGCCAGTAATAAATAATTTATGCATAATGTTCATTATCTGTCTATCCAAGCTTTAAAATCCGTTACTTTGCTTCTGCTCACCTGTAAGTTTTCGCTGAAGGGGAAATTAAGCAGAACTTCCAATTTTTGATCCTTTGTTTTCAACTCTTTTATGGCATCTAAATTAACAATGTATTGTCTGTTGATTCTAAAAAATTGATCGGGATGAAGCAATTGTGAATCTAACTCTTCCAGCGTATGATCTATCACAAATTTTTTGCCGGCCTCATATGAGTGTAAATGACAAATTTTGTCTTCAGCAGAAAAAACGGCTGCCTCCTCCCAGTTTTTAAACATAATTTTATTACCATACTTCACTAAAAACCTTTTTTTAAATGGCTTAGTGCTACTAAGAAGCTCATTAAAAAAAGAAGCATCCAATGTTAGATTTTCAGCCTCATTGACTTTGTTTAGGTCCTTGAATTTGTTTAAGGCGGTTTCTAATTGATCATATTTAATGGGCTTCAAAAGGTAATCGATACTATTTACCTTAAATG
>NZ_JAVJUY010000322.1:0-11681 GCF_040220315.1 Fulvivirga sp. | reverse complement strand
TATTTAGATGGGGTATTATCTGCAATGCAATGAGGTGTGATGCCCTCCATTTCTGTATAAAAAGCCGTTGTTTTTTCTTCACCATCAATCACATAAAAAGTTCTTAAACAACCCTCTAAAACAAAATATCCTTCATTTGATTTTTGCCCTTGTTCTAGTAGTATATCCCCTTTTTTTATCGATTTGAATACATCTAATGAAAGAATGGCGTTTTTTTCTTCGTCATCGAGTTTTATATATTTCGAGATAAAATCAAATAATAGATGATGCATCTCATAAAGCTAATGAAAAGGGGTAAACCGATAAATTTTAGAACTAAAAAATTCTGATCAATAGAAAGTAATGTCAGTAGGTTCTATCCCAAAATTGGCAGAGTGTTTAGATTGACAATGGTGTGTGCATTCCATTTTCTTGTCATGAACATTTTCTTTTTTAACTGTTATATTCCAGAATGAATACGTTAATGCTATACTAATTTGGAATCATGTTTGAAAACTAAATCAGTTTTTTGGCTTTAGCAACAGCCAGTGCTTCTGATTTACTATTTACATGAAGCTTGGAATAAATATTTTTAATATGCGTTTTTGATGTCTCAGGATTGATAATAAGTTCCTCAGCTATTTTTGAATAATTCATACCTAAAGCCAACAGCTCCAGAACTTGAGTCTCTCTTAGTGTGAGAGGCGAGTTTCTATTTCTATGAAATGATTCAACTACGATTCTTGCAATAGTCCTACTAAGTGGTGCTCCACCATTAGTAACTTCATCTAATGCTTCAATTAATTTAGTATAACCTTTATCTTTCATGATATAACCTGAAGCACCAGCGGAGAGAGCTTGAATTACTTGATTACTTGTATAATCGCGGGTATTTACAACTATTTCGATTGCGTTATTCCTTTTTTTTATTTTTTCAATGCTCTGTAAACCATCAAAACCAATTAATTCTAAATCAATTAAAATTATATCAGGCTTATCTTTATCTATGGCTCTTAAAGCATGCTCAGTATGAACATATGAATTCACAACATTATATTTCTTTGAGTAATTAATCACAAACGTACTTACATCAATAAATTGAGTATCCTTATCTATAATTACGATATTTAATGTTTTCTCTTCAGACATTTTAATCATTAGTACTATTTTTAACCATTCCGTATGAGTCTATATTAAAGTGTAATGATTTATTGATCTTACAAATCGCCTTACCTATTGCATTTACTCTATTGTAAATAGGCTAGAGCGTATGAATCGTTTTATAGTATGTTTTTCTAAACCAATAATCCCTTTAATAAGTAGGCTTCTTTTTATTCATTTTAAATACGGAATTTAAAGCTAATTACAATTGAAGCTTTTAGTGGTTAACATAGGTTAATTAGTGGGAAATGCCTGAATTTGTTGATATGCACAACTATGACATAACAACATAACTCTTGAGCAATATATTGAATATGCCATTGATAACCTCATCTCAAAAGAGCTGGCAGATCAATTACCTGATACTGACAGCCTCAGCTCTAAATCGATGGGCACGCATGATTTGAAAGGCAAGGTAACATCTTTGGAGTTGGTGGCATTAAACTAACCCTTACTAACCCTCACACCTTTCGCCAATAGCCATATACCGAATGTTAATTCAAACAAAGCACCAGGAGCCATCACCAACATGAGGCTTTTAGGGAATTCAGGAAGGAGTATTTTTAATGAAAAACCTATAAATACAGTGATATAAGTGAATAATCCCCAATAACCTAACCATTTTGGAATGTAGGAGGCCGATACTAATAATGAAATGAAAATGAAAGCTCCAATACTCATTAATACTAGGTGAATGTTTGAGCCAATACTGTAAATGTCAAAAAAACCTGACGCATATGAATGAAGCATATCAACACTAACCTGATAGTTTTCTGCCTTCTTTAAGATTACTAGTGGTGCAGAATATAGAAGAACAATGACACATCCCATCACTGCTTCTGCTGATCTGAAAACAAACCCAAGCAATGCACTATTTTTATTTATTGTTTTTGTTAGAAAATAAAATGCCACTGTCATCCAAAAAACAAGTATATACATTGTGAAATCCAACATCACACCAACCCTAAATTGAAATTCTGAATTCAGCAGTGTTTCTGTATTGTGTAATCCGGGTTTGATCAAAAAATTATTGATGAAACCAATTAAAGTGGTTACTAAATAAGTAAAACCAACAATTTTGACCTGTTTTTGCAATTCTTTTTGATCACTATTATTAGTCATGTTTCTGCTTTTGATTGATGATGTAGGTTTTGTAATTGGATGACGACCAAAATTTAATATTGTTACTAGCTAAAAACAAACCCTTCCAAAAAACTTCAGAAGGGTTTATCAATTGATCTAATGATAAATTTAGCTCGTCTTCAATCTTCCCATCATTCTTTCAACCTGCCAATAGGCAGCCACTACGCTGATATACTCAACGGCAATCAGCCAAAATCCCGGGTCACCAAAGAAGGCTAGGTAATCACCGCCATTCGGGATGATAAATACAGGAACGGTTATCAATGCATCTAAAATCATGGCTCCCATAAACATCAGTATTCCCAGTTCAAATCCATTGGTTTTATAACCTCTGCGGTAATAAAGATGTGCTCCGATAAGCGCAGCAGGTATGATGACCATCATCAAGACATAGTTGGCCTGTTGGTCGGCATTATCTAATATCTCAACGAAGTAAGAGCCTACAAAAGCCGTAATTCCAATGATATAAACTACTACAGAACTGATAGCAACTTGTTTTAAGCTTAGTCTTTTCATAATCTTCTTGTTTATACGCTCTGTGGAATTTCTTCATTCCAGATGCCTGATGCTGCGGTCTTCTCAGCAAACTCGTTAAAGTCAATCGCCTTTCTTCCCAGCACTTTTTCTACATCATCAGATACTTCCTGATTATCAGGATTACCTAATACCTCTTTGAACAGGTAGCCGAACAGCCAAACATACGAGTCGGGTAAACCGGCTGCTTTCATTCCCGCCTTAAATTCTTTAATTGAGATTGGTTGATAGTGAATTTCTCTGCCAACTGCTTTGGACATTGCCTCAACTACTTCTTTGAAAGTCATTTTCCGTGGGCCGGTCACTGTAATAGTCTGACCGTTGTAAGCATCATCCAGCAAGACTTTAGTAACTACATCTGCAATGTCATTCGCATCTACAAACGGGATTTCTGCATCGGGCATGGGTAGTGCTACTTGTCCGGCAAGAATAAAATTCCTAAAGGCTCCTTCACTAAAGTTCTGGTTAAACCACGAGGCTCGAACCAACGTGTAGTTAAGTCCGGAATGAGCTACAATTTCTTCACAGGCTTCTGCTTCTGTTTCGCCCTTTCCTGATAGGAGTACTACTTTTTCAAGCCCTTCTTTTAGAGCAGCTGTCGTCAATTGTTCGATAGCGGTTCTTGCTCCCGGAACGGCCAGATCAGGATAGTAAACAATGTAGGCTCTGTCCATGCCTTTAAGTGCAGGTCCGTAGGTATTTGGGTCGTCCCAATCGAAGGCCGGACTGCCGTTTCTGGAGCCGATGGTTACATCATGGCCCAATTTGGTTAAGTTTTCAACTACGCGGCTACCAGTCTTACCGGTGCCACCGATTACTAAGATGTTGTGTGTCATTTTTATTTAGAGTTTATAGTTCCAAGAAGTATACATATGAAGGCTATCACGGAAGTCCACGTGCGATACAGGTGGTATTTGTTCCAGGAGGCTTCGTAATAGTTTCTGAAGTTTTTGAGCTCCTCAGCATTCAAATCATTGAGTTTGAGTGCTTCCAGAGCTTCATTTAGTGGCACATTGCCAAAGGCAGTTATTCCAAATGTTATGGCGTATAAAATAGCTGCAAGAGCTACCCAAAATGTTGCCATGTTCCATGTATTGAATAGGTGAATACCTGCATCTGTAATGGCCAATAGCAGTGCCCCAAAAAAGATGACAAAGAAGTAAGGGTTGAGAATCTCTTTATTGATGGATTTCATCGTTTCCAGATATGACGCATCCGAGATTTTCAGCGTGCCTGGAATTACTGATACTTGCCAGGCATAGAAGAAACCGCCTGAAAGTCCGATAATCAGGATTGTAATTAAATGTATCGTTGTTTTTGAGTATTCCATGAGTTTATATGTTTGATTTCAACCAATTTTTTAGCAATTCACTTTCGCTGTCTGACAGCTTACCGCCCTTGGGCATTCGCTTTTTTACAAATACCTGCTCATAGATTTTATTAGCTCGCTTGTTTACATTCCTATTCGTAAAAACCATGAAGGGATTTTGCTTTTTATGACAGGAATTGCACTTAGCTTCTAACAGGTTTATTACCTCTTCTGATATTGAAGGGTTGATTACTGAAGCTTCATTATTGGCCGGCACCTCTGCCTTAAGCAGATTCGTGAGGATAATTATAATGGCAGTTATAATTCCTATTAAAATGGTTTTTAGGGGTTGTCGCGTTTTCATCTTACATCAAATTGATCATGATGTAAAGATGAGTACTTGCAATAATGAGAACTTGACCATTTAAGCCAAGTTTTTGGCAGTTTACGCCAAGCTGTTATTCAGTATGGGCAAGGAGGTCCTTTTTTAAGCGAATGAAGTCGATCCAATAAATATCTCCTGTTTCATCATCACCTCTATGAAAAAATAAGTATTGACCATCGGGCGAAACACTGGCACACATTTCGGTTAACGGTGTATTTACTTTGGGTCCCATGTTTTGTGCTTTTGTCCATTTGCCGTTTTGCTTAAAGCTTATAAACAAATCATTTTCACCTAAACCGGACTCACTTTCCCCATCGTAAATCAGATAACTTTCATCCGGGGCAATGTAGGGATGTGCTATCCATTTTCCACTAAAATTTATAGCTTCACTCAGCTTTTCAACGGTAGTGTTTTGTCCATTTTCATTAATCGAAAAATAGATACCGCCATCTTCCATCTCATCTTCCTCTTCCTGAGATGTGAAATAGAGATTTCCATTTTTTGTGGTTGTTAAGTACATCATAAACCGATCTTCAAAGTTTTTTTCAATGGGCTTAGGTTCGCTCCAGCCGTTTTGTGTTTTATCACTGTACCACTGATAGAGTCCTTTCGGTTTGAGTGTATCCAAATGAGGCCTGATGCTTCCAAAATATAGTTTATCACCAGCAGGGTTTATATGTGGCTCAAAATCCCAGCCCACTTCGGCTTTAAAGAAAACCGGAGCAGGATCCGTCCACTTTCCATCTTTAAATTGCATGGTTAGGATTTCATTATCACCTTCGGGTTTTCTGCTTGTGTAAAATAATTCATCCATTTCCGGACTAAAAGTGATGGCAAACTCGAAGTTCTCTTTTGAAATGATTCCTTCCCCAAAAATTAATGCTGAATCCTGAGGCACTTTGTCACTGAAAAGGGTCAGGTTGGATTTGGGTGCTTCCTGACAAGCTGAAGTGATTATTAAAGTAATAAGGCAAACAAGTAAAATGCTTTTTGATTGATTCATGTGATGGGTTCTTTTAAATACAAAGGTGTATTAGCATGACTTTCGGATACTTACCTTTTTCGGCCAAGTATTTGACAGTTTACGCCATATAAGCTAATAAGTTATTTATTTCTGAATTCGAGTGGTGATTGATGCGCCCAACGCTTAAAAGCTCTGTTGAAGGCACTTTGTTCGGAAAAGCCAGTTTCAAAAGCAATTTCAGCAATGCTACGATTTGAATTGGTAAGAAGGTCTTTAGCTATATTTTCCTGTGTCTTTTTGATAAGATCCCGAAATGTGACTCCATGCTCGGCAAGCCTTCTGGTCAATGTGCGATTACTCATGCCTATGTGCTCTGCTATGTGCCCCACGCTGGGAATACCACTAGGCAATGCTTCCTGAATGAGCCGCTCTATATCCTTGGTAAACTGAATTAAATCCGCTTCTATACCTTCAGTTTCTTCTTTTACACGTTCCACCAGAAACTTATTGATACTTTCATCGGCTTTTGCTGTTCGTAGTTCCAGATCTTTGGTTTTATAAGCGATGTAGTAATGTGGTTGTTCGAAAAGCAACTCGCATTGAAATGCTTTATTATAACTGGCGAGATCACTTGGGGCTTTGTGTTTGAACGCCACCTGAACAGGCAGGATGTCAGTTTCAGTGATGGCCTGCAACACCACAACGGTGGCGGATAAAGTGGCTTCATTAGAAAGTTCTACACCTCTTCTATGCGGCTCTCTATGCAGGTAGATGTAAGACCAATCATCCCTTTTTTCAACTTTAAACACATAGGTGTCGGAAAGTAATTTGAAGTACCGCTCACTTCTAACAAATATTTCTCCAGCCCAGGAGCAGGTACGCCAAGATAAACCGAGCACCCCATAATCATCAATTTTCATTTCCTGACCTACACGAACAGAGAAGCCGGGCCCCAGCTTATCATCTAATAACTCATGCGTTGCAAAAAACTGATCTGATGGCACTGCCTGTAGTTGCTCCATTTTCTCAAGCGAGACAGGAAGGGCAGACAAATCTTCTTTGGTTAGACCTTCTGCCAAGCCATGATTAACAATTTTCTTGTAGAGACTGATGGAGATATAGCTCATTGGCTATGAATGCTTTGGCGGAACATTGAAGATACGAATAACATCGCTTAGCGTGAATAGTTCAATTATAATTCCTGCCTAAATAGCTCTTACCATTCCCTAATCGTACTTCTATGCCAAAATTTACCGGATTCCAAATTTCCTTCGAGTAGTTCAAAGATTTCCCTTGCCACTTCTTCAGGTTTTCTGGTGGCACTAGCACCTCCCATATCGGTCTGTGTCCATCCGGGATCGAGGGCAGATACTTTTATGTCATTAGGTCTAAGTCTTTCAGCCAACAGCTTGGTATACATGTTTAAGGCAGATTTTGATATTTTATAATGCGGTTGAAATTCACCAAAGTCAGGATCACTGAATGACCCCCAATTGGAACTGACATTGATAATATGCCCACCTTTATTAAGGTATGGCAATAATTTTTCGGTTAGTTCAATGGTGCCAAACACATTTACATTAAAAGTATCTCGTAACTGCTGAAGGTTGATTGCTGCATTATCCCATTGTTCTAAAAGTATGCCTGCATTGTTAATGATGAAATCAATTTTCTCAGTTTTGATGTTTTGTATAAAATGATCGATTGAATTTGAATCGGCCAAATCCAATTGATACAATCTAATATTATCATTATTCCCACTCAGATCGATACTTCTTGCAGCACCAATTACTTTAATGTTTCTATCGGCCAAATACGTTAACGTTGCCTTTCCAATACCTCTGCTGGCACCTGTTACTATTCCTGTTTTCATTACATTATCATTGATTTATTACAGTAAGATGCTTTTTCAAAATCCCTGATATTCATTGAAATAATAGCTATATCAGGAAACATTGCATTCAGAACGGATACTATCTTTTGAGACAAACCTTGTTTCTGTTCTGCTGTTCTGCCTTCCATGATGTTGGCAAATACATGAATGAACCCATTTTTACCCTTACCTAAACGGTAGTTGCTAAAGGGATTAATTCTCACTTTAATGTCTCCTTCGGCAAAGAGCCCTGTGGATTCAGCAGTCTTGTAAACGGACTCCATTATTTCTTCCGGAGACTTAATATGAATTATATTATCTGAGCAATCTATAATGAAATGTGGCATGTATTACGTTGTTTAAAATCAGTTTAAAAGTTGTTTGCGTGTACCAGCAATTAGTAGATAAAAGGTTAGTGTAATTTCTCCGATGGCAGCAGAAATACCAACAATTGTTGCTAACAGCATCTCGTTGCCGGGGAATAAAAAGTTACCAAATGTCTCAATTAAATAGCCACCGGCAGCCAAGACCATTAATATTCCAAGTATACTCGGAAAATAGCCTGATTTGTATAGCAAAATACCTAAAAGCAGACAATGTACACCAAAGAAAGCTCCTGCAATTAAGTATCCGGTGGTGTGTGCAGTCATAAAGTCCATTACAGTACCTGCCAATTCTGAGGAAGCAACATTGCCTTCAGTAACTTTGAGCGCCATGTAGTGATTTACCAAATTAATACTTGCAATGGCAGGGTGGGCAATTAATCGAAAAGCCGAAGAAACCATGGCAATGGTTTTGTTGGTATCTTTTAATAGTTGAAAAAGTAAAATTGAAATTACCGCATCCAGCATAAAAGCAACCAGATCCGCTACCAACCCAAAACGAAAAAGAAAATGAGCGTTAAGAATATTGGTTAGTGTAGCGTTTGCATCATTGGGGATGACAAGTGTTCCTCTTACATAGCCTTGTGCAAATCCGGCACAAATAATTACCAGCAAATAAAGTAATCCCGTTAACCTTGCGGTTTTTTGAATGTTGTTTTCCATGATTAAGTATGTATAAATAGTTCTTTTTTAGGTTTTCTTACCTTCTTCCTTTTTTGTGTAATGTCATTTTTTGAGCGATAGCCAATCGGGGCAATCACTGCTGCATTTAGTCCTAATTTATCTAAACCAAGTATTTTATTGTAGTCTTCGTTATCAAAACCCTCCATAGGGCACGCGTCTATCTTAAGCTCTGCACAAGCAATGAGCAAATTGTTTAAAGCAAGGTAAGTCTGCTTTTCAGACCAGCTTTTTCTCTTGTCCGATTCCATGTTTCCCACGGCTTGTTTAATAAATTCACCGTAGTTTATTACACCTGCCTTGTCATTATCATCCACATCAATAATGCGTTGAACAAAATCATCTATGTGCTGATCAAAGCCGGTAGTATAGTTACAAAAAACAAATAAATGCGATGCATCAGTGATCTGACTCTGATCCCAGGAAGCCTTTCTTAGTTGTTTTCTTAGTTCAGGATCTTCGATGATGTATACCTTATACAACTGCAGCCCATAAGATGAAACGGATAATCTGATGGCTTCTTTCAGAAACTCCAATTGCTCATCATTCACTTTTTTTTCTGTGTCGAATAATTTGGTGGCATAGCGCCAATTTAATTTATCTAGTAAGTTCATTTTTTTATAAGTTAGATGTAATGAAATTTTTGAGTTTAAAATCTTCTTTAAACCCTGTTTTTAAATAAAGTCCTTTGCCCATTTCAGAAGCCTGCAGGGTGGCAAGTGTCGCTCCTTTTTTTTCAGCAATGCTTAACACATGGTGTAGCAACTCATTGGCGTAGCCTTTTCTGCGATGCTCGGGGATAATTCCCATGGAATGTATTCCGATAACATTTAAATTATCCTGATAAAGTACTGCTGTGCCTACCGGCTCATCTTTATTATAGGCAATAAAGTAATTAACCATGTGCATGGTATTGATTATGGTACTGACAGTAATCTGATACCCAAATGCTTTTAAAAATAGCTCCGACCAAAGCTCAGCTTGTTCTAAGTTGTTTACCCTTACTAAATTCAGGTTCTCGGATGCCTTAAATCTAGATTTAAGCACGAGCGACATGCCTGTCAATACGTTCTTTAATTCAAAACCATTGGACGTTAACAGGTCTTCAACTTTATTGAAGGGGTCATCCCAAATGGCAATTGAAATGTTGTTCAGTTTCCATTGTTCCCGGATTTCATCCATCAAAGGTTGATCAGGGTTTTTATGAAGCCATAGTTTATTTGGCCATTCAGAGTGTTGTACCACACTCATGGAATAATCTTGGTTAGTAAATAATCTACCAGCTAACTTTCCTCCAAGGCTCCACAGACTAATCAGGTTGTTTATGTTCTCTGTTATTAATTTCATTTTTTTAAAATTTAATAAGATATACTCCTGCGATCATGATGATCATTCCAATCAACTTTTTCAATGACATCAGTTCTACAGGCATTCCAAACCACCCATAATGGGCAGCTATCGATGCGAATATGATCTGGCCTGTTAAGCCGAATGTTACCACTGTGGATATTCCTAATCTTGGAATCACATAATAGAAGAGAGCTAGTGCAGAAAAGCTGAATACGCCTCCCAAAAACAAATGAAGTGGTATTGACTTCAGTTGTTGAAAAGTAGGGTAGGATCTTGTTGTAATAAGAAATGCTGCAAGCGTAATAGTAGCACTGGTGATTAATGCTATGGTTGTTGCCAACAATGTATTGCTTAGCATCAATCCTAATCTTGCATTAATACCGCCTTGAATTACAACAAGAACACCAACAGAAACAGACATGATCAATAAATAAGAAGTATTCATGACCTGTATTAGTTACTATTTATTGGAATCGCTAGAGGTCGCATAGGGCTGCCTGATGCTCCTTTTAGCTTCAATGAAGCTGCGATAAATGCAAACTCATATATTTTCGCTTTTGAGAGCTCTTCCAGGTTCATCTGTTCAATGAACATAACACCTTTTTCAGCCAGTAAATAAGTATGAACGGGCACCCAATTGTCTTCTCTTTCAGGTGGGAATGCCTCAAAACTCAGATTGTCTGCTCCTAGCAACATGACACCTTGTTCTTCAATCAACCATTTTACTGCATCCAGGTTAATACCGGGAAAGTGATGGAGATACGCAGTTGCATCTTCATAAAATTGCGCCTGACCCGTCCGAATAAGGACAACATCGCCATTCTTTAACTCAATACCCTGTTGCTTCAGTGCTCCTTTCAAATCATCAGAGTTAATGCGATAGTTGTCCTTGACATTTTCATAACCTTTATAAGAAGCAATGTCGATTAAAACACCACGGGCAATTATTGGAGGAATGGTTTCTGCACCGGTTTTCTTCCAACCCTTATCACCAAGATGCTCTTCCGGGGTGAATCCATTCCAGATTTTGCCGTTTAATCCAAAATGGTTGAGTGCGTCTATATGCGTACCCATGTGGGTATACATGGAGATGGCATCTCCTGTATAACTGACTTTTTCATTCATTGCTTTGCCCAACCCGTTTGGGTTGTCGACAATAGTTCCATGTGGTGTATGCGTCAGCCAGTATTGATAGCCAGGGTCACCCAGAGCGTGGAAACTTGGCATCCCTACAAAATAGTTGACGCTTAGATCATATACATCTCCGGATGTAACCTGACTTAAAACAGCTAGTTTCGAAGCAGCTGTCATCATGTTTAGGGTTCCGATTTCATCATCGGGTCCCCAGGGACTCTTTCCTACTGATTCTGTTTGCTGTGCAATTGATGGACTTACCACCAGCATCAGCATTGTTAATTTTGTTAAAATGATCTTCTTCATTGTACTGTGTTTTTGATTACAGTACAAAGGTTGGAAGCAGTACTCTACTAAAAATTAAGGTATCTTAAGAAAGGTCTTGCCGCATCATATTTTTGCGAATTGCACTCAAATGCTCAGGGGTAATCCCCAAATAAGAAGCGATCATGTATTGCGGTACTCTTTGCTCTATTTCCCGATAAGTTTTTATAAATTCCAGATAGCGGGTTTCAGCAGAGTCACTCATAGAATGTATGGTACGGTTTTGAAGAGATACATAAGCGTTTTGCATTTTATACCTGAAAAAACGATCTATTGCGGGTACTTCATCAAACAACTGATTTAATTTATTTCGGTGTATTTGTAATACAGTAGTTGGTTCCAGTGCCTGAACAAAAAGTTGTGCCGGGGTTTCAGTTAGATAGCTGTATAAATCATTTACCCACCAGCCTTCAATTCCAAATTGTAATATTCGCTCATGGGCCTGGTCGTCAATGTAATAG
>NZ_JAVJUY010000321.1:0-22067 GCF_040220315.1 Fulvivirga sp. | reverse complement strand
ATGAACAGGTTTGATTCTGTTAAAAGATACGCCAACACCATACTTGATGAAGGCAATGTGCACATAAGTTCTCAGAATAAAGCATTGCTTTACCTTGGCAAATCTTCCTATGCTAAAGGAGACTTCAAGCAGGCAGAAGATGAGTTTTTGGCTACACTTAATAATGCAAGGGATATGTATGGTGCAGAAGCACAATATATGTTAGGCCAAATTTATTTTCAACAAAAAGATTACAAGAAAAGTATAGAAGCCCTAATTGATCTAAGTAAGAATTTTAATGCCTATAATGATTGGGTGGGGAAGGGATATATGCTTATGTCGGACGCGTATCTGGCGTTAGGGGATACCTTCCAGGCTAAGGGTACGTTAAGGTCTGTTGCAGATAATTTTCCGGATGACTTTTTTAGAAAAAAAGCAAAAGAAAAGATATTTGAGATTGAGAGAATGGAACAGCAAAAAGAGAATCTAATTATTGAATCTGACAGTTTAATAATTGATAACTAAATAATTGATTTACAGTATATTAATATTCACGTATAGATAAAATCTATTGATGAAAATAACTAAATTAATACTCGTTTTACCACTCATTTTCGTGGGATTAACGTATGCGATTGCACAGGAAAATTGGGAGAGCGATGGCGAAATAGAAGACGTAGAAATTGAGATAGTAAAAGACAGGGAAATAACACTTCCCAAAGCAAATCGAAATTTTGAGAAAATTGCTCCAGTCAATTTTTCGGGTACAAGGCCAGAGCTGGAATATAGCTTCGATAATTTGAATTTGCCCCTACCGTTATTAGAAGTTAGGGTCCGTCCTTTACGAATAAAAGATCAGCCTCTTAAAAAACTATATGGCAATTACATACGTGCCGGATTTGGTAATTTTCTAACTCCTTACCTAGAAGGGTATGTCAGTTCAAAGAGAAGCAGGGATATGCTGTATGGTGCGCACGTTAATTTCCTTAATTCGAGAAATGGCCCCGTAGATAATGAAAATTCAGGTTCTGGAGAATTAGATGTTGAAGGCTTTGGAAAGCACTTTGGTAAAAATCTTACCGTAGGTGGTGATATAGGTTATCATAGACGATCTTATAATTTTTATGGCTACCCTAAGAACATGGAAATAAATGATGATTCATTGAGCCAAAATTTTAATAACATCCATCTTTCGGGATATATAGAAAACACAGACAAATCCAGTGACCTTCATTTTCACACGGGCATTCAATTTGACTATTTAAAAGATAATTATAGTGCTGAAGAATCGGAAGTGCAAATTGACTTCAACGGTAGTTATAAACTCGGTAAGCAAGGCACAATTAACCTGAGAAGTGATTTAGATATCATTTCCCAAAAGGACGAAGATTTGGATGTTAAGACAAGAAATATTTTTGGAGTAGTACCTACCTTAACGTTTGAATATGAGGGTTTTTTAATTGATGCCGGTTTTAATGTTGTATACGAAAATGATACATTGGGAGATTCTGATGAGATTCATTTTTTTCCTATGGCAAGGGCGAGGTATAGCTTGAGCTCAGGCTTTGAAGTGCATGCAGGAATAAGGGGAGATGTGAATAAACAGACCCTACGAGGCTTTGTGGAGGCCAATCCATTTCTTGCCCCTAATGCACGAGCGTTTAATCAATATAATAATTTTGAATTTTTTGGTGGTATTGGCGGAAGCCTTACAAGTAAACTTGGGTTTAAGGCTGGTGTAAGTTTATCCAGTATTGAAAATTTACCATTATTCATCAATTCACCTGTCGACCAATCAAAATTCATTATTATTTATGATACAGGAAATTCAGAAGTATTAAACCTAAATGCGCAATTAAGCTATAACAGAAATGAGATATTGCGTCTCACACTAAGAGGTGATTATTGGGGCTATGATACTGATGAAGTGGATGAAGCATGGCACAGGCCCAACTACAAAATATCTGCCTTATCTACTTTTAAATTAGTAGATAAATTAAGGTTTGAGGCAGAGGCTTATGCAATAGGAGGTATAAAGGCCATTAATTTTAATACAGCAGAAGAGATAAACCTGGATTCTGTATTCGATTTCAACTTTATGGCAGAGTATTTGGTGTCTGATCAATTTTCTGGGTGGTTAAGGTTAAACAACTTGCTATCTCAGGAATATGAGCTGCTTTATAATTACCCTTCAAGAGGTCTTCAGGTAATGCTAGGGGCCACTTATAGTTTTTAATAAGATAAATGAAGCCTTATATTAATTTTTCTTATATTGTGTTGTCTTAAATCATGTTTTAAGGCATTTGGCACAGTGAAAAATTCGTTTATTTTTGTGTGACCTGACTAAATAACAAACTTAAAACCAACATAATGGCTAAGAAAAAAGACGAAGATATAGAGAACAATGATGATCTGAATCAAGACAATCAGGATGATTTTAACGAAGCGGATGATAATTTTGGGTTGCCAGAAGTTGATCCGCAGCCTTTAGATGATTCGCATGACGAAAGTGAACCTGAAGCTGATAATGAAACGGAATCTTTTGCAGATGCTGAAGAAACCGAAACATATGCGTACAGTTCGGATGATTCAGATGAAGACAATAACTCTGATTCTTCAGAAGAAACACAGGAGTATGTTCCAGGAAGTTATACACCTCCACAAGAAGAAAGCTCTAATGTTGGTAAAATAATAGCCATAATCCTCGTAGTTGTGGTAGCGGGCTTAGCAATCTGGTATTTAGGATTTTACCGTCCAGCACAGCAGGCTGCTGAAAAAGCTCTCCAAGAACAAATTGCTGCTGAAAAGGCACAGAAAGAAAGAGAAGACAAAAGGAAGGCGGACGAACTTGCGCAGCAAAAAGCTGCCGAAGAAGAAGCTGCACGGTTAGCAGCTGAAGAAGCAGCAAAGCCAAAAATTGGTACAGTAGAAACAATTAGTTCGAGAACTGGTCGTTTTTATGTTGTAGTAGCCAGCGCTATTGATGGTGACCTCGCAATGGATTATGCTAAAAAACTTAATACTAAAGGAGTTAATGTGAATTTGATCCCACCTTTTGGCAAAAGTAAGTTTCATCGGGTAACAGTTGATAACCAGGATTCATGGGCTGCTGCTGAAAATAGGGCCACAGAGCTAAAAAGCGAATATGGCGAAGACGTTTGGGTAATCAAATATTAATATGATCTTAACACAAATAATAGCCGCTCAGGATACCACCTCAGCGGCTTTAGCTAATGATAATTCGGTAAGAGTAATAGACCTCCTTTTTCAGGGAGGTTTTATGATGATACCCATTTTACTTTTGTGGGTGGCAGCAGTATATATCTTTATCGAGCGTGTGCTATCTATTAAAAAGTCTTCAACGGCACCTGAAGGTTTTATGGCACAGATTCGAGGTCTGGTTGAAAAGGGTGATGTTAAAGGTGCAAAAATGCTATGCACTCAGTACGATTCGCCTATCGTTAAAATGATAGAGAAAGGAATAGCTCGAATTGGTAGCCCTTTAAAGAATATTGAAGTTTCAATCGAAAATGTAGGTAAAATTGAAATTTTCAAATTAGAGAAAAACTTATCTCTTTTAGCCACAATCTCCGGTTCGGCACCTATGTTGGGATTTTTAGGTACCGTAATTGGTATGATTCAAGCTTTTATTGCTATAGCGCAGGAAGAAGGATCTGTAAGTCCTAAATTACTTTCTGAAGGTATTTATACAGCTATGATAACCACAGCTGCCGGCTTGTTCGTTGGTATTCTGGCGTATTTGGGTTACAATTATCTTGTTACACGCGTTCAGAAGATAGTGCACCAAATGGAATATTCTTCTGTGGAATTTATTGATTTATTGCAAGAACCAAAAAGTTAAGCTGTGGCATTAAAGTCAAAACATAATGTAGAACCAATGTTCAGTATGTCGTCTATGACAGACATCATATTTTTGCTATTGGTCTTTTTTATGCTTACTTCCTCATTTATCACTCCATCCGGTTTACCGGTAAATTTGCCCACCAGCAAATCCTCAACGGTAGAATTACAGAAGGTTTCTGTGACTATTACCAAAGAGTTGGATTATTATGTTAATGACAAAAAAGTATCCAGAGCCTTGTTAGAAGGTGAACTTAAAAGCAAATTAACAGATAAAGAAGGAGTAGTTGTTTTACATATTGACAGCAGTGTTCCTACAGAACATTTGGTACATGTTGCTGATATTGCAACTCGACTTGAAGCTAAAGTATCTATTGCTACAAAACCTAAATAATGACAGAATTAGAAGAAAAGAAGAATAAGAGGAATGCAGCGATAATTTCAGCGCTGATCCATTCTGTATTGCTTCTTGCCTTCTTGTTTATGATTGCCTGGAGAGAGCCTGATCCGCCACTACCTGAGTATGGTATTGAATTAAATTTTGGTCTAGATAATGTTGGTTCAGGTGAAATTCAGCCTGAAACTGTTGCAAATGAGAGTGAGTCGGAAGAAGAAGCTGCACCCGAAAATTTACCTGAGCAGGAAACGGAATCGGAAGAAGCTGTTGAATCAGAAACTTTAGAATCTACCGAACCGATTGTTGAGGAAGCTACAAATAATTTGCAGGAATCTCCCGATGTGGTAGAAAAAGTAGTAGAAGAAAAACCCATTAAGCTTGTAGTAAAAGAAAAACCTGTAGTGGAAGAAAAGGTTGATAAAAAGCCAGAGGTAAAGAAGGAAGTGGTTAAACCGGAAGAAGGAGCAAGTGGCAAAACAGGCGAGTCCAATTCGCAACAAAATGCTAATCACGGTGATGATACCAATAAGGTTGGTGATAAAGGTGATGAACAGGGAACATTGGATTCCAGAGCTCTTTACGGAAATGCCGGAGGCGGTGGTGGCTCTGCTTTAGATATGACTGGCTGGATTTGGGACTTTAAGCCGAAACCCAATGATACATCCGATGAAAATGGAAGAATTGTTTTCGAAATAAAGATAGATGATCAAGGAGAAATATTATCAGTACGAACTTTAGAGCGAAGTGTTAGCCCTACAGTGGAAAAAATTTATCGCTCCGAAGTGGAGAAACTCACATTCAGTAAAACTTCTGATAACTCATTAGTTGCTCCCGTTTCTACAGGAAGAATTACCTTTGTCATCAAATCCAAATAATAGTTCTACATGCCAACAATTGATGCAACATTTGAGCAAACTGTTCAATATTTGTATTCACAGCTTCCAATGTTTCAGCGCGATGGTGCCAGTGCCTATAAGAAGGATTTAACTAATACCATTCGTTTATGTGAGTTTTTGGGGCACCCTGAACATCAGTTCAAAAGTATTCATGTTGCCGGTACTAATGGCAAGGGTAGTACTTCGCATTATTTAGCAGCTATTCTGCAAAAAGCAGGATATAAAACCGGACTCTATACTTCACCTCATTTAAAGTCATTTACTGAGCGTATAAAAATTAATGGTGAAGAAATACGCCAACAAGCGGTAGTAGACTTTGTCTCGAGAATAAAGCCAATTATAGAAGAAATTAAGCCTTCATTCTTTGAGATAACGGTAGCCATGTGCTTCGATTATTTTGCCAAAGAACAAGTTGATATTGCTGTTATTGAAGTGGGCATGGGCGGACGATTAGATTCCACTAACGTAATTCTACCTGAAGTTTCGTTGATTACCAATATAAGTATGGATCATCAACAGTGGCTAGGTGATACCATAGAGGCCATTGCCAGAGAGAAAGCAGGCATAATTAAAAGAAATAGACCTGTAATTGTTAGTGAAATGCAGGAGGAAATTACTGATGTATTTAAAAAAACAGCTGAAGGTTTAAGTGCGACCCTTACTTTCGCTAGTAATCATTATCATGTTACTAGTGAAGGAGTCTATAAGGAGAATGTGCATTGGTTGCACTTTAATGGCTCAAGTCTGCCTTCATATCAGTTTAAAAACCTGCCAGGGGTTTTCGCAGCCATCGAAATTATGAATCAAAGGGGCTTTAGAATTTCTGAAGAAGCCATTTTATCAGGAATAAATAATGTATATGAGCTTACCAGGTTAAAAGGCCGATGGCAAAAATTGAGTGATAAGCCTATGATGTTCTGTGATGTAGGGCACAACGAAGCAGGAATGTCATACATAGTTGATCAAATTGCTTCTATTGATTTCGGCAGACTACATTTTGTTCTAGGCATGGTGAATGATAAAGATATTTCAAAGGTACTATCACTACTACCTAATAATGCTGTATATTATTTCTGCCAGGCCAAGATTCCACGTGCTTTGAATGCTGAAGTACTTTCAGAAAAGGCTAGACAGTTTGGTCTTTTTGGCACAGCAATAAAAGATGTAAACGAGGCTGTTAATGAAGCCAGAAGCAATGCAGGTATAAATGATTTGATCTTTATAGGAGGTAGCAACTTTGTGGTGGCTGAATTAGATAATCTATAGATTTGCAGCCTTATACATAAACGATGGGTAGAAGAAAATTAAAAAAGTTTGCAGAAATAGCTGAAAGGCCGAATGTGGTGGAGCCTAGCAAAGAGGTGTATGAAAAAGTTAAAGGCAAGTGGAACGAGTTAATATTTAAAAATAATCAACCCATTACGCTGGAACTGGCGTGCGGCAGGGGCGAATACTCTATTGGGCTGGGCAGATTATTCCCTGAAAGAAATCATATTGGTATAGATATTAAAGGCGATAGAATTTGGAAAGGAAGTGGTATAGCGCTGGAAGAAGGCCTTACCAACGTTGCTTTTTTACGCACCCACATGCTAGAACTCACTAATTTTTTTGAGAAAAATGAGGTGAATGAAATTTGGATAACTTTTCCAGATCCAAGACCTCGTGACAGGGATGAAAAACGGAGAGTCACACACGATCGCTTTTTAGATATTTATAAGTCTATCGTAAAAAAAGATGCTATCATTCGATTGAAAACAGATAACACAGGCTTATTCGAATACTCCCTTGAGTTGCTTAAGAACAGGGCAGACATTAAAGACCTAATCTATACCTTTGATTTGTACCATTCAGAGTTAAAACCTGAATGCCATGATATACGAACCAGATACGAGAAGAAATTTAGCGAAGAGGGGCATGATATTAAATATCTGAGGTTCTGCTTCGCGAATTAATCCAGAATCATTTTTTAGATCGCTTAATAGCACTAGATTTGCATTACCCGTAAGGCTTGACCGTGTTTTTTAAACCTAACATTAAAACAATACCGGGTGAGCCATTTTCCAAAACAAGGCCTCATGCTGTCGCGATAGCTATCGGGATCAGTACCTCGCCCGCCAGTTGGCGGGCAGGATAACAGTGGACTGTTGCGGTAAGTCTGGCAGCTCAAATCCTGTCAATTCAGGGGTTTAAAATAACCTTTTGATGTCTTACGGGTTATTTTTACATCCAAATGTATTTGGTAATTATTAATACCATATATTTGGTCTAAAGTTCTTTAAGATACTCTTATCAAGAAAGGCAGAGGGACATGGCCCTGCGAAGCCTTGGCAACCACCACTCATTTAGTTGAGGGAAAGGTGCTAAATCCATCCGCCAGCTGGCGGACAGATAAGTCAGAATAGATGCATTATATTAAAGCTCTCCTGACATATCAGGAGAGCTTTTTTTTTGAATTAATTAAACTAATAATATGCCATTAGCGCATCAATCTTTTTTGAAATTAAGCGGCCTTGAGCCACTCATTATTACACCTGATTCGAACTTTGTAAATGTTGGCGAGCGTACAAATGTTACAGGTTCAAAGAAGTTTCTGAATTTAATTAAGGCCGATGATTATGATTCGGCCTTAGAAGTAGCTCGCGAGCAAGTGGAAGGCGGAGCACAAATCATCGACATAAATATGGATGAAGGGATGTTGGATGGAGAAGAAGCCATGGTGAAATTTCTGAACCTAATTGCTTCTGAACCGGACATAGCCAGAGTCCCTATTATGATTGACTCTTCTAAATGGCACATTATCGAAGCGGGACTGAGGTGCATTCAAGGTAAAGGAGTAGTGAACTCTATAAGCCTTAAAGCAGGCGAAGAGGAATTCATACAACAGGCAAAGGTTATTAAAAGGTACGGGGCAGCCGTAATTGTGATGGCCTTTGATGAAGAAGGCCAGGCAGATACGTACCAAAGGCGTATTGATATTTGTAAAAGGTCGTATGATATTTTAGTGGATCAGGTAAAATTCAATCCTAATGATATTATTTTTGACCCAAATATCTTTCCTGTTGCTACAGGCATGGATGAGCATAGAAAAAATGCCTTAGACTTCTTTAACGCCACCAAATGGATTAGAGAAAACTTGCCAGGGGCGCATGTAAGTGGTGGTGTGAGTAACGTTTCATTTTCTTTTAGAGGAAATAATAAAGTACGCGAAGCCATGCATGCTGCCTTCCTCTATCATGCTATAAAAAACGGAATGGATATGGGGATTGTGAACCCCAGCATGCTGGAAGTATATGACGAGATTCCAAAAGACTTATTAGAGCATGTGGAAGATGTGCTGCTCGATAGGCGAGAAGATGCTACAGAGCGATTGTTAGCCTTTGCAGAACAGGTGAAAGGTGGCGCCAAGAAACGTGCAGTTGATGACGCCTGGAGAAAAGAAACAGTTGAAAAACGTTTGGAGCATGCCCTGGTCAAAGGAATAATCGAATTTATAGAAGGAGACACCGAGGAGGCCAGATCGAAACTTAAAAGTCCTTTAAAAGTAATAGAAGGCCCATTAATGGATGGCATGAATGTGGTTGGCGATTTGTTTGGCTCCGGTAAAATGTTTCTACCTCAGGTAGTAAAAAGTGCCAGGGTAATGAAGAAAGCAGTTGCTTATCTCGAGCCTTTTATGGAAGAGGAAAAAAGGAAGAACAATTCACCAACAAAGGGTAAGAAAATACTCCTTGCCACAGTAAAGGGAGATGTTCATGATATCGGTAAAAATATCGTAGGAGTAGTGCTTGCCTGCAATAATTACGAGATTATTGATTTGGGAGTAATGGTGCCCGCTGAGAAAATTATAGCCAGAGCAATAGAAGAAAATGTAATTGCCATTGGATTGAGTGGTCTGATCACACCATCACTTGACGAAATGGTACATGTAGCACGTGAGATGCAGCGTCAAAAACTTAATATTCCTTTATTAATTGGTGGTGCAACAACGTCAAGAATTCATACAGCAGTTAAGATCGATCCAAATTATGAGGGTGCAGTTGTGCATGTGCTAGATGCCAGCAGAAGTGTGCCAGTAGTAGGAGAGTTGGTAGGTGAAGCAAGCAAAGTAAATTTTCATTCCAAATTAAAATCTGAATATTCAGAATTGCGTGATGGGCATGCCAGCAAGCAGGCGGAAAAGAATTATATTTCCTATAGCGCTGCACAGTCTAACAGACTAAAAATTGATTGGGAGCACTATCAACCAAAGAAACCTTCTTTCGAAGGGGTAAAGGTTTTTAAGAATTACCCATTAGATGAGATAAGAAAATATATTGACTGGACTCCATATTTTCAAACGTGGATGTTAAAAGGCAAATACCCTCAAATATTTGAGAATCAGACGATCGGTAAAGAGGCAAAGAAACTTTTTGAAGACGCCAATGACATGCTTGATTGGATTATTGAAAACAAATCACTTACCGCTGAGGCTGTTATCGGTTTTTGGGAAGCTGTTGCCGATGGAGACGATATTAAGCTGATTAAAGAGAATAAATATTTGCATTGTTTACGACAGCAAGGTAAAAAAGGAACAAACCTCCCAAACTTGAGTTTGGCTGATTTTATTAAGCCCGCAGAGTTTGGCAACGACTATATAGGTGGATTTGCTGTAACCTCTGGTATTGGTCTTGATAAACTTGTTAAGGAATTTGAAAGAGATCATGACGATTATAAGTCGATAATGGCAAAGGCACTTGCCGACCGTTTAGCTGAAGCCTTTGCGGAGCTCATGCATGAAAAAGTGCGTAAGGAGTATTGGGGATATGCAAGTGAAGAACAATTGAACAACGATGAACTCATCAAAGAAAAATATCAAGGGATACGACCTGCACCCGGTTACCCGGCCTGTCCCGACCATACAGAAAAAAGAATGCTTTTTGATTTATTGAAAGTTGAACATTCAATCAATCTAAAACTAACGGAGTCTTATGCAATGTATCCGGCTGCTGCTGTGAGTGGTTTATATCTTTCACATCCTGAAAGTAAATATTTTGGTCTGGGCAAAATTGGTAAAGATCAACTGGGGAATTATGCCAGCAGAAAAGGGTACAAGGTAGAAGAAATGGAAAAATGGCTGGCACCAAACCTGGCCTATGAGCCACAGGTAACAATTAATACATAACAATCATATTTTTAGATTGATGAAAATAACAGAACAAATATCGAATTCAGATAAGACACTTTTTAGTTTCGAGATTTTACCTCCCTTAAAAGGAGATAATATTAAAAACCTTTTTAGTCATATTGATCCTTTAATGGAGTTTAAACCGCCTTTTATTGATGTCACCTACCATAGGGAAGAGTATGTGTATAAGAAGCGTGAAAATGGACTATTGGAGCGTAAATCAACTCGTAAGAGACCAGGAACAGTAGGTATCTGTGCAGCTATCAAAAACAGATATGAAGTGGAGGCAGTGCCTCACATCATTTGTGGTGGCTTTAACAAAGAAGAAACGGAAAATGCATTGATAGACCTAGATTTTCTGGGTATTCATAATGTGTTAGTGCTTCAGGGCGATGCAATAAAAACTGAACCCATGTTTGTTGCAGAAGAAGGAGGCCATAAATATGCCAGTGAATTGCTAGGGCAAGTAAAAGATATGAACAACGGCATTTATTTGGATGAGGAACTCCAAAATGCTAGCCCAACAAATTTTTGCATTGGCGTGGCCGGCTATCCTGAAAAGCATTATACAGCCCCAAACCTCAAAAGTGATTTAAAATATTTAAAAATGAAGGTGGAGATGGGTGCAGATTACATTGTAACCCAAATGTTTTTCGACAACTCTAAGTTTTTCGAATTTGTGGATAAATGTCGTGCAGAAGGTGTTAACGTGCCAATTATCCCTGGTCTAAAGCCTATAACTACTAAACGACAGATATCAGTACTGCCAAGATTCTTTCATATCGACATTCCAGAAGATTTAGCAGATGCCATCGATGGAGCCAAAGATAATGCTCAGGCAAAAGAAATAGGTGTGGAATGGACTATTCAGCAGTCGAAAGAGCTTATGGATTATGGAGTGCCTGTATTACACTATTACTCAATGGGTAAATCAGATCCAGTGTACAACATTGCCAAGGAACTGTTTTAATTGGCTAAACTGGCTAATTCACTAGCAGATAGTTTAAACAGACAGATTCTATCAAATCTCCCGGCAACTGATGTATTACCAATGACAGCCAATCCGCCATCTGAAGTGGAAGTAAAACCTGCAATTTCATACGGGTAGGTACTTCCCATATACTTTGTTCCATTTAATATTCCTGAAGAAGCATCAAAAGCCATGAGAATAATTTGGCCACTTTTAGTACTGCTACCATATAATATTACTTGTTGTCCAGATACATTTATCAGCTTGAGTATTACAGGAGCATCAGGAACTAATTCTGGGAAAGGATTGCCTATAATATCTGTTGTAGAAGTTATACCTGTTGTATTTAAGTTGACAGTTGGGATGATGAAGTTTTCTCCGAAATTGAATCGGGAAGCAGCAAAATTAGCTCCGGCAACAGACACGCCTGAACTAAACCCGCCATCATCTTGCTGGCCTTGCACAACACCAACTGGCTCACCACTAAAATTGCTAAATACCAGCGATAGTGTATAATTATAAAAACCATTGAAAAAATAACTGCCTCCTGATATTTTACCAGCAAAAAAAGGTAGTTGTTTCCCAGTTCTGGTAAAGTGAGAGATAATCGGTACTTCAGTATCGGGTCCGGCACCAATGGTATAACCTTCACTTTCTAGTATCGCACCTTCTGTACTTATGACGGAAAGCACGCTGTTTTTATCCTGATTATTATAGCTTAGAGTCAGTAGATTTTGGCCATCCTGATTTAAATACATAGGATACGTTAAGCCACCCAAAGGTGTAATGCTTACTATTCTTGCGCTATCGGTTATTTGAAAAAGTGTAGCTTGCAAACTCACCGCATTCATGGCCATGAAGAAGTATTGATCATTAATTTTTATTAATTGATTCACTGGATTCACATACTCCTCAGATAGTACTTCTTCCCTGATAAATTCTCCATCCTTATCTACCATAATTAAGTTAACCCCGGTAAAGTTTGTGCTTGAAAGTCTACTGCTTGACAGTATTAAATATCCATCACTGGCAGTTTGTTTCACATCTATGGGTATATAAGAGGCATCAAATGTGCTGTTATCATACACTTTGAAAAATGATTCTGATAAGGTCGCTTCATTTTCTGAAGTATCACATGCAGAACAAAATACTGTGAAAATGAGTAGTAAATAAATTATTGATTTTTTCATCTTATCTAACTGCATTATGGCCATCACTGCTAATAAATCTTAATGGAAATAATAATCCGAAATTAATAGAAATGTTGTCTAATTGAATGTCATCCATGGCATCACCAAGTCCTGACAATTGGTTTTCTGAATAGCGGTTTTGAGCATTGGTAATGTTGGTTAATCCTATTCGATAGGATGCGTCTAAAACAAGACGAACGTTCCAGAAATCATAAGCAACACCTCCACCAACTAAATAGCCCCATGAAGGTTTAATAAAGAGATTGTCGGCACCAATTATAACAGTTTGATTTTCAAAAGGGCCAGCACTGCCAGAAGCTAAATCTTCACCACTTATCTCCACTTCCTTAAGTGCACTTACCAAGGTTGAATAAAAAAAGCCGGCTTGTACAAATGGTCTTAACTTGGTAGACTTTAAAATATCATATTTAATAATAAGTGGAAGGTCGATAAAATCCAACTTGTGGTTTTGGTCGTAATTTAGACTGATAGTGTTACCAGCGTCTTCCGAGCTTGTCCACTCATAAGCATTGGAATAAGCGAATGTTTGCCTTCTATAATTAGGCTGAAAACTAAAGCTAAAACCTTGATGATAGAAAGTAATTTCTAAGCCTGCCTGCCCATTAGCGCCATCGTAGCTATCATATTTTTTTTCAAGTAATGATGCATCGTAATTAGTAGGGCTGTAACCAGAATAGGTAGCATCCGATGTGGCCTTTGTAAGATTAACACCAGCTTTAAAACCTAGCCACCATTGGGTTTTTAGAAACTTATCTCCTTGGCTTGGCTTTTTTGAATTATACTTATTTAAATATGCAGGTTGGGCGCAGGCCATACCAGCCACAGATAGGAAAATAATCAGGCAGTGTATTTTTTTCATCCTATTCTTTTATAATTAGTTTCATAGATTCTTTTAATAATCCGGAATCTAGTTTTAATATATATGTTCCACTATTAATGCCTCGCAAATCGAGTGATTCATTGTGCTCACCTGCTAATCTGCGCTCAGTCAAAAACGTTTTTACCAATTTACCCCTTAAATCATAAAGTTGAATGGTCACCTGATTTTCAGTATTGATAAAGAAACTTATGGTTGTTTTACCTGCTGCCGGGTTGGGATAAATCTTATTTATTTTGAAACGGTCTTTAAAGAAGCCTTCAGTGCTTGTTATTTCATCAACGGCAAGTGAAAGGGGTTCGTAAAATCCACCATCTTCTTTAGGTCCGTCAATAAAATTGCCGAAGAATATATCATTGGCGATGATCTCTTCATCAACTTGCATCCAATCCTTTAATATGTTTGCATACACTTGGCGGTAATCGTACTGCATTCCAACATTACCCTCACTGTTGCTTAAATTTTGATTTGTTCCTGTTATTCCTGGATTTACACCTTTACCAAAAATCAACATTGGCCCTCCGGTGCCATGGTCTGTGCCAAAGCTGCCATTAGAGTCAATTCTTCTACCAAACTCAGAGGTAGTTACTGTTAATACTCTATCTTCCAGACCTCTGGCTTTTAAATCATTCTGGAAAGCACGCATGGCTGCACTAATATGATAGAGTTTGCTTGCATGCGCACCCATGGTTGGATCATAACTTTCTACCTGACCAGCGTGTGTGTCAAACCCGCCAATTCGAGCCAGAAAGACTTTGGTTTTAACGCCTCTGCCAGCACCACCGCCATCTAACAATCTGGCAATTAACTGGAGTTGTGGGGTTAATGGATTTCTCAGTGAACTCGCTGGCGCGTTAAATGGATACACTTCAGGATAAGTGACACTACTTTCACTGGCCGCATTATACACTTCCAGCAATCTCGCTGCGTAGTCTTCAGACTTGTCTTCCAAGCCCAAAATCCAGTTCATCTCTTTGCCATACGGGGTATTATCAAGGTTGGTAGGTGGCTTACCACGTGGGTCTATCAATTGATCGTCAAACCCTTCAAGACTTTCCACCAAATTGGCGAAAGATTCAGGGTTGCCGGGCAATGAAATGGATGTAGGAATGTTGCCTTGCTGATGAAAAATCAACGAAACATCACTTCCTAACTCAATAGCTAAAGGATCGGGGCAATTTGCATTAGGGAAATCATCAGGATAAATCTGAGGTGATATTTCCTGTTGCAAATATCGGCCTACCCAACCAGAAGAGTAATAATCATCGGGCCCACCACCCATATGCCAAATATCCCTGCCTCTAAAGTGAGAACCATTATTATTTGGATAGGAGACACCCTGGACAATTCCCATCCGGCCTCTGTCATACATGTCTTTGGCATCAATCATATCTGGATGAAGCCCTACCCGATCTTCAATTGGCAATGTACTGTCGAGTGGAATATACTTTCTCACACTATTCCTGGCCGGAATGGCAATATTAGCCCTGCGGCTATAGTACAAATCGTATTGATCTACCGGTATTATCGTGTTAAGGCCATCATTGCCGCCATGCATTTGAAGGATGATCAATACGCGATCATTTGTGCTTGATTCTGCCAATCTAAGGAAATGGCTTTTCTCAGCCATTACCCTAACAGGAATAGAATTCAGGGTTAATGATGCACCAGCCGCTATAGGTATCTTTTTTAGAAAGTCTCTTCTTCTCATAGCTTAAAACAGTTGATATTCTGGTGATTGCATCATTGCATTAAAAAGTCGTTTCAGGAATTCACCAATTTCTAGATAATTATCGGGATCAGCGTATAGACTTTGCCACTCAGTAACGGCCATATCAGATTCATTCTCATAATCAGTAAACCCTAAGAATGCTTGTAAGAAATACCTAATTCTTTCTTTCGTTAAATCCCCACCATCTACATCAAAATCCAGGTTATTGGCCATAGGATAGAGGTAAGGGGCGAGACTAATAATGAGATTTTTGGCATCATTAGCTTCGGCATTAAAGGTGTCACTTATAAAAGTATAAATATCTACATATAATGCATCTTCCCTTATCTCTAGAAGCTGCCTGATAAAATTATATCTTTCGGTAAGGTAATTGGTTGAAATCCAATTACGGTTATAAATTGGAAACTGGTGATAAGCTGAATAACCAGCTACTTCAAAAGGCTCATAGAAATTCATGCCCATGCTGCTCACAGCATTGAGTATTTCGCCAGTTCTAGTATAGAAATTTTCAGTATCTGATTGGTAATCAGGTAATTGTACTTCAAAAAAGTTGTACGTTGACAACGCCAGGTCTAGAGGAGATTTTATTATTCCTCCAAATTTATCGTCCTCAACACCTGAAACAGCTTCGTAGAAATGCTCACTTTGAAACAATTCTTCAAGTACATATTGAATCTTATAATCATTATCAACCAACGTCTGGGCCATTTCAGCGATAATCGTATCGTCAATTTCCTGTGTTATTTCATAATACACATAGAACCTGTAAATTCTTCTGCAAAGGTGTCTCGCTGTTTCTTCCTTGGTATAAATGAGTTCAACCAGTTGGCTGATTTCGTCCAACACGCTTTCCTCAGTAGGTTGACCTCCTTGTAGCAGATCCGGATCGGCTTCAATCGTAGCTTCATCCAGTCTGGTACTGAATTCTTTAGGATCATTGTCATGTGCTGTGGCAATTGGGTCACCTTTAATAATACCATATGGTAATTCTGTGAGTGGATCAATGTTTTGAAATGTATCATCAAAATCAAAACCAGTTAATACACGTGCTCCCGCCTGCACATCTTTTTCTGTAAAGTAAATGTAATCACCAATCTCATCAGTTTCAGGAATATGCCCTTCCAAACCTCTGCCTATTGTGTAGAGCTCCAACATTTCTCTTGCATAATTCTCGTTGGGGCTGCCTTTAACATTTAAATTACCATCCAAAAAAATGAGCATGGCATTGTCTACACAAATTCGTTTAGTTAGCTCTTTAATATTCCTAACTAATGTAGCAGGTTCTAACTCATTGGTGTCTTCATTTAAAACCTCTTTATCAACATCCTCTTTGTCAAATGCAAATAATCGAAAAAGTGCATTCTGAAAAAACAGTGCCCGGCTATCATTTACTTTCGACTGCATGGTCGTAAAATAAGTATGATAAAATAGTGTGATTTTCTCTCTGGTGATGGCAGCCAGTCTTAGATTTTCGTCAACACTCTGACCCATATATTGGCCAATAAACCAACGCTTTAAATATTCCTGTAATGTGTCGTCACCACTGTTTGCATCAGTCACACCTGATATCCACTCTGTTCCCGTGGCTGTGTCAATAGGTAATGTTGGTTCTGGAACATTGAGATCAAACAATTGCTCAATGGCTTGTTGAGGGGTAAGGGCAGCCATTTGATCTATTTGCGCTTTTGATGCACCAAACGTAGCCCTTCTTAATAAATGGGCAGCGCGTTGTTGACCTAAGGTATCAGTTAAAGAAGGTAACGGCATAGAAAGTATCTTTGAAACCATGAAAATATCAAATTACTTTCAAATAAAAGAGCCTACTATCGACAGACTTTGCTTTTCATCGATAAATGGGGGATATTCGACTTGACTTAACATTAAATGTTTATTGATTCATGAAAATAGTCGAGTGTCCTAGAGATGCCATGCAGGGAATTGGAGAGTTTATTCCGACTAAAAAAAAGATAGATTACCTGAATCAACTTTTGAAAATTGGTTTTGATACCATCGATTTTGGAAGTTTTGTTTCCCCGAAGGCCATCCCACAGCTAAGAGATACTGCCGATGTTTTGGGCGAATTAAAACGAGCCGATACCAAATCTAAGCTTTTGGCCATTGTAGCGAATAAGCGAGGTGCAGAAGATGCCCTTAAGTTTCAGGAAATCGATTATTTAGGGTTTCCATTCTCTATCTCAGAAACCTTTCAACAGCGAAATACCAATAAGAGTATTCTGGAGGCACTCAATACGTTGAATGATATTCAGGAATTGTGTACTAAACACAACAGAGTACTTGTGAGCTATATATCTATGGGTTTTGGAAACCCTTATGGTGATCCTTTTGATGTAGATATTGTTGCAAAATTTACGGGAATTTTAAAGTCCATGGACATAAAAATAATCTCCCTTGCTGATACCATTGGTGTGTCTAATAAAGAGAACATTACATACTTATTCGAGAACTTAATTCGTGATTACCCAGATGTTGAGTTTGGAGCACATTTACATTCGAACCCAACTACTGCGGAAGACAAAATAAAATATGCTTACCAGGCAGGCTGCAGGAGGTTTGATGGTGCCATACGTGGTTTTGGTGGATGCCCTATGGCCAAAGACGATCTTGTAGGAAACATTGCCACAGAACAAATCGTTACTTATATGGAGAATCTTGGTCTCGATTTGGGAATTAATAAATTAGAATTTGACAACAGCATAGTAGCATCATCTGCCGTATTTGATCATTACCATTAATTATCCAAAAACGGATTAAATCGGCATAATTTTGGCTGCTTGTTATTGGAAAAAAGTAAAAACATGAAGAATCATATCACACTTATAATCTGCATTATTTTTAGCTCAGTGGCCTATGGTCAGTCGGCTAAAGAATTTACTGAACAAGGAAAAGCAATGTATGAGAAAAGGGAGTACATGCAGGCAATAATTAATTATAACCAGGCGATAGAAAAAGATCAGAATTACTTTTTGGCTTATTACATGCGTGGAAAAGTAAAAGAAGAATTTGACGATATCCATGGAGCTATGAAAGACTTCAGCAGTGCTGTAGAGAAAAACGAAAAATTTGCAGAAGGCTATTATGCTCGCGGCAATATTAAATTCAGGTTACAGGATTATTTTGGAGCCATCTCTGATTTTAGTAAGACTATTGAGTTAAATCCTAATCATTTAGATGCATACTATAAAAGAGGACAGGCCAAACATCAATTAGACGCCTATCAGGATGCGATTTCAGATTGTACTCAAATTATTGAGCTTAACCCTAAAAGCATAGACGCTTATTATTTAAGAGGTGTGTTACGATTGGAATTCGGTCAACACGAGGCTGGTTGTCTTGATTTAAGTAAGGCAGGTGAGCTGGGGGATTTAAAAGCTTATGACCTTATCCGCGAGAAATGTAATGAGCGGGTATATAATGCCGATGGCGGATCCTATTGAAAACCATCGCATTGTTTAGAAAAGTAGATTATTGCAGGTTGATAACCCAAATCATAGGCTTTTTTAAAATTCAAACAGGCATTTAATGTATCACCGAGAACAATTAGGTTGTGACCTCTGTAAAAATTACCCAGAACATGCTCTGGGTTTATTTTTAACAGTTTGTTGTAATATTCAAGAGATTGAATAGGCTTGTTCAAACGCTGAATGCACCAAGCTTTTCCAAATAGGGCTTCCTGATTATCTGTGTTTCTTGTGAGTATCTTATCAAATTCAGAAATACCATCCTCAAACTCATCTTGATAAAAAGCCCTTATTATACCTGTGTATAAAGCGATGCTGTCGGGCATATACCCAAGGCTGTTAGCGAGTTCAAACTCAATTAGTGCCTTGTCAACATCGTTTTTTAAACTATATACTTTGCCCTTTAAGAAATGCAATTCGCCTAAAAAATAGGGGTTAGAAGCGTATTCCATTCCTTTCGTGATAAAGAAACTGGCCTGATCTACATTTTTTAAGTCATACAGCCCGATTCGTGCTGCTGCAATAGAGGCTTCCTCAGACTTTTCTCCAAACCAGGTAATGGCCTGTTGGTAATTAAGCAAAGCATTTCCAAACTGGCCTTGCATTCTGTACTCTTCAGCTTGCGAGAAATGATAACTGCTGGCTTTGTACATAAGCCCAATCGGAATTAAGATGACTGCCATCACAAATGTTATTATAAAAACAGCGCCATACATCTTCACTTTAGGAGAGAAATGTGTTCGTTCACTAGTGTAGTAGCGGGTTCTTTTTTTATAGGTGGGCTTTTGCTGGTAAGGGTTTTGAACTTGATAATTATACGCAGTCGGATTTTTTAACCATTTGTCTTGTATCGCCTTAAATGTGGGATCAGATAATTTTTTATATGCCTCAGTAATTCTTTTGAACTGCTCGTCTGAGCCACTGTTTTTATCAGGATGATACTTTTTTGCAAGTTTTCTATAAGCTTGTTTTATTTCAACATCACTAGCAAAATTATCCAGGCCTAGTATCCGATAATAATTCTCATTCATTTTTTAACAGCCAGTCTGAATCGTTTCCCTGGTAATGAAGTAACGTAACCTTTGAATTCAAGATTCAATAGTATGGAAGCAAGCTTGCTCGGGTCTAGTTGTGTAGACCAACTTAAATTATCAATGAGGATGGAATCTTTTTGCTTGAGCAATTCTTCCACCACTAATTTTTCATTTCCTTCCAGGCTATCTGTGTCAAACAATGCAGGGGTACTATTAGAAACAGAGGCTTCCCAGTTCATTATGTATTCAATATCCTTGGCTGATTGTATTAAGTGTGCTTGATGGCTTTTAATAAGTGCATTACAACCTTCTGAAAATTCATTATTCAAATCACCTGGAACAGCAAAAACGTCTTTGTTATAACTATTGGCGATATTTGCTGTAATTAAAGCACCACCCTTTTTTGCCGCTTCAATAACAATTACAGCATCGCACATACCTGCTATAATTCTGTTTCTGGCTGGAAACCGATGTGCGTCAGGCTTACTTCCTATTGGGTTTTCCGTAATGAGGGCCCCATTCTCTAACATTTTATAGGCAGTTTCTCTATGAATAGCTGGGTATATAATGTCTATGCCACTTGCCATAACTCCAATCGTAGGCAAATTACTTTTTAATGACGCTTTATGTGCGGCTATGTCTATGCCGTATGCTAGTCCACTAACAATAAGAGGATTATGCGGAACTAATTGTTCGATAAATTCTTGTGTTAACCTTTTTCCATATTCTGTCGCTTTCCTTGTTCCAACGATAGAAACAACTTTTTGACTGTTTAAATCGGCATGGCCTTTAACATATATGAGTGAAGGGGCATCATTAATTTGTTTCAGCCTTTTCGGAAAGCCTTTGTCAGTATAGAGCAAGATTTGTACGCCTTGCTTTTCACAAATAGTAAGTTCGGCCTCAGCTTTTTTTAATACCTTGTCGCTACTAATTAAACGGGCCGTGTGTTCACCAACACCAGGAATTTTAAGCAATTTGCCTTTAGTTGTATTAAAAACGGCTTCAGCGGAGCCACAATAACTTACTAATTGCTTTACCAACATGTGGCCAATACCCGGAATAAAATTCAGGGCGATTTGTGAAACACGCTGTTGATCCATGAATAAACAAAATGATTAGGAGATGTTCTTTCTAAGATCTACGAGAAACTCTTTTACTTTGGTTAGGGAATCAATCAGATCCATTTTATCTTTCAGATCATTGGAGTTGCTTTTCAGCATATCCTTTGCACCTTGTAAAGTAAACCCCCGCTCTTTCACCAAATGGTAAATGAGCTTCACATTCTCGATGTCTTCTTTCGTAAATTGCCTGTTGCCCTTTCTGTTTTTCTTGGGCTTAATCAAGTCAAATTCACTTTCCCAAAAACGAATTAGCGATGTAGCTACATTAAATTGTGCGGCCACTTCTCCAATGGAATAGTATTTCTTCTCTATTGACTTTTCTTTATAAGGCATAATCAGTTTTGAAGATAATTAATTCTACCAGATTCGTCAATCATTATTGGCGTCTCTGGAAAATCTTTTTTCGTTAAGTCCCTAATTTTTTCGATAACTCTGCCTTGAGAGTCCAATTGTGGCCCACCTGCACCTAACTGAATTATTGGAAAAATTTTACCATGCAAAAATTTCCCTTCATTATCCGTATATACTATTAAAATAGGAGCCAGGCCATTTTCACCCCTCAGATTAAATCTGGCGTAGGTGCAGAAGTTGCCAAGGCTATAGGCTATCAACCTTTTTTTATATACTTCCAGCGCACGTGTTACGTGCGGGCCATGTCCGAAAACCACATCCGCACCAGCGTCTATTAGGGCATGGGAAAACTTATATACGTTGCCTCTATTCTCGCCATAGAAATATTCATATTCTTGTGTTACATGCTGATATTTGCTGCCTTCTGCTCCACCATGAAATGAAGCAATTACTATGTCACTAATTGAATCAAGGTGAGCAATAATGGATTTTGCATTTTCAAAATCATGAATGCTCACTGTGCCGGTGTTTGGCGCAAAAGCTGCAAAGCCATATTTCATTCCATCGATTGTGAATGTAGTGTACGGGTTACTCAAGAGTCCTGCATGGTTGATTTCTAATGAATCTAGTACTCGCATCGTATTTTTTCTACCTGGATTTCCGAAATCCCCTGCATGATTATTGGCCGTGCTCATCACATCAAAACCTGCGTCTGCTAAATTCTGAGCAATTATTTCAGGAGAACGGAATATGTAACATACTTTTGGATCACGGCAATATTTTGCATCGCCACCTTCATTTAGAATAACTCCTTCCAGGTTGCCGAAAGTTACATCTGCATTGGTAAGAATGGGATGTAGGCTACTTAATAAGTACTTTCCATTAGATGGAGGAAGGTAGCCGTTGTCGGGATAATTGGTACCCATCATTATATCACCAACTCCAATAATTGCTACAGTATCTTTTAAAAGCCGGTGAACCTCAATTTCAAC
>NZ_JAVJUY010000320.1:0-13275 GCF_040220315.1 Fulvivirga sp. | reverse complement strand
GCTCAGATCTTATTTTGTTTATTCTATTAACCTGGCTTTGCCTAACTCTGGTATTATCTACTTCCAGCGTGTCGAAGTCAGGTTTTTCATCTGTTTGATATCTGTTTACACCAACAATTACATCTTTGCCTGAATCAATCCGTGCCTGTTTTCGTGCTGCAGCTTCTTCAATACGCATCTTAGGTAAGCCACTTTCTATGGCCTTGGCCATACCTCCAAGTTCTTCCACCTCTTCAATTAAAGTCCATGCTCTCTTAACGAGCTGATCAGTCAGGTACTCAACATAATGAGATCCGGCCCAAGGGTCAACCACCTTGGTGATATTGGTTTCATTTTGTAGATATAGCTGCGTATTACGTGCAATACGGGCTGAAAAATCAGTTGGTAAAGCAATGGCCTCGTCTAATGCGTTTGTGTGAAGCGATTGCGTATGGCCTAATGCTGCCGCAAGTGCCTCTACACAAGTACGAGTAACATTGTTGTAAGGGTCTTGTTCCGTTAAACTCCAACCTGATGTTTGAGAATGAGCTCTCAGTGCCAGTGATTTTGGATTCTTCGGATTGAATTTATTAACGATTTTTGACCATAATAATCTACCAGCCCGCATCTTAGCGATTTCCATAAAATGGTTCATGCCTATTCCCCAGAAGAAGGATAACCTTGGTGCAAATCCATCGATATCCATACCCGCTTGAATACCCGTTCTCAAATACTCCATTCCATCTGCCAACGTGTAAGCCAGTTCAATATCTGCGGTGCCACCAGCTTCTTGTATGTGATATCCACTGATACTTATAGAATTGAAACGAGGCATGTTTTCCGAAGTGTATTCGAAAATATCGGCAATCAATCTCATGGATGGCAGAGGAGGGTAGATATAGGTATTCCTCACCATAAACTCCTTTAAAATATCATTTTGTATGGTACCACTTAAGGCTGATTTATCTACACCTTGTTCTTCAGCGGCAACAATATAAAATGCCATGATTGGAATGACAGCCCCGTTCATGGTCATAGATACTGACATTTTATCAAGAGGAATTTGATCGAACAAAAGCTTCATATCTTCTACCGAATCAATGGCCACACCGGCTTTGCCGACATCACCTTTCACGCGCGGGTGGTCACTGTCATACCCTCTGTGAGTAGCCAAATCGAAAGCTACTGATAACCCCTTCTGTCCAGCTTCAAGGTTTTTTCGATAGAAGGCATTGGACTCTTCTGCTGTAGAAAATCCTGCATATTGTCTGATGGTCCAAGGTCTGCCCGCATACATGGTAGAATAAGGCCCTCTCAAATAAGGTGGAATTCCAGCGGTATATCCCAGGTGCTCAAATTTAACCTCCGAAATAATTCCAGGAACAGCTATTTTCTCAGCCGTATCCCAAGATGAATTAGCTACCTTCTTTTTTGAAGGTTTAAATTGGTTGTATGATATATTCTTGAAATCTGGCTTCATGAATTTGATGAATTAATCTTCAAGTGATGATATAAATTTATTCCAGGCAGATTTTGATATCTGATCAGTGAGCGATTCCAGATAATAACTACCTGCTACAGGATCTGCCACTTTTGCTAAATAAGATTCTTCTTTCAGAACGCTGGAAACATTGCGAGCTATTCTATTCGACAATGAATTATCTTGTTCAGGTTGAATTTCAAGTATATCGCACCCACCGAGTATTCCTGCCATGGCTGCCGTGCTGCCTTTCAGCATATTGGAATGTGGTTGATATTTTTCATTCACCCATGGTGATGACGAGCATTTGATTTTTACATCTTCGGGGCTAAAATCTTCATGGCCGTACGAACGCACAAGTTGAAACACCTGGTTTCTGATGGCTCTTGTTTTAGCTATTTCACCAAAGTAATCCGTGCCAATATCTGTAATTAATGCAAACGAATTTGAAATTTTCTTTATATCAATGCCTTTAATTAAAAGTGATCTGATAGAACGGTTTAGCTCTGATAACGCTTGTGCCACCTGATCATCCAAACTAACATCGGGTGAAATTGCAATTGAAACAAAGCGTAAATCAGAGTTATTCATTAGTGCACTATCCTTTATTAAATCATATTGGTCATCTACATGGGAGTGAAAAAAAACATGATATGATTTTGAACTGCTTAAAAGCTCTAGCACAGCTTCGATTGCTGATTTACTAAGTCCACTAAACTCCAAATGGCAGTATTCCGGAAGTATATTTTTAAGTAACACATTTATGTTATCGGGGCCTTTGGTAAAGTTAAAATGGACACCATCTGCCCCGTTATTTAATGCTTCCAGCGCTTGCTTATTTGCCTCCTTACAATTCGCGACAGCTATTTTCTGAATATTTTTCCAAACCCTTACATCTCCGGAAGGGTCATCATCCTTGGCCAACTGATTTTTAAAATTATCCAAATAGTCTAAATTTTCGATGTCAGAGGCATCGTACATTGGCAAGATGTCTAAGTCGCCAATATTCCATTTGTATTTTGAATATACGTCTTCTCCTTTTAAGTCAGACTTGGATTTTTCTTCCCAATCCTTTTTGGTAGATTTCTTAAACTCTTCAAACATTTCAGGAATTTATGTACATTATTGATAAGATGAGTAAAGTTAAGTGATTGCTCTGAATATGTTCAATCGATTGCGGTAATTTGGTTCTGTAAGAAATTCACTTTTAATATTTTAAAGAATTCGTGTACCTTTTTTATAAAATAAAAATTAATTGACAATTAGGCAGATTATCCGCTTTCATCTTCGTTATTTTTTCCCCAAATTTGACTCCCTTTTTTACAACACTAATTACAAGGCTTAAATAAATTATCTCAAACCGTGTACATGGAAATTGACAAGGAGACTGTGTGGAGCGATTGCCTTCGGGTGATTAAAGAAGATGTTGCTGAGCAGAGTTTCAATACATGGTTCAAGCCGATTGTACCTATTAAGTGTAATAGTGAGATTTTAACAATTCAGGTTCCTAGCCAATTCTTTTATGAATGGCTGGAAGAACACTATGTACAGGTACTTAAAAAAGCCATTAAGTCCGTGCTAGGAGATAAAGCACGTTTAGAATATTCTGTGATAGTGGACAAAGGTAATAGTGGTTCAGCACCACTTTCGGTAAACCTTCCAAACGCCAGATCAAGTAATGGCCCTAAACATGGGAAAGAAGCTTACGTTTCTCCTTTTAAGCTGAAATCCGTAGATAATTTATATCAACAATCGCAGCTTAATCCCAATTATACATTTGATACCTATATAGAGGGTGACTGCAACAGATTAGCAAGAT
Organism: Fulvivirga sp.; assembly: GCF_040220315.1. Lineage (GTDB taxonomy): Bacteria > Bacteroidota > Bacteroidia > Cytophagales > Cyclobacteriaceae > Fulvivirga. The sequence continues at coordinate 9,997 of NZ_JAVJUY010000320.1, read as the reverse complement.
CTGCAGGTTTTGCTGTTGCGCAAAAGCCAGGTATCACTTCGTTTAATCCGCTCATGTTGTATGGTGGCGTGGGATTAGGTAAAACACATTTGGTGCAGGCCATAGGCAATGAAATTAAAGGCAATCTGGAAGATCGATTTGTACTTTATGTTTCTTCAGAAAAATTCACAAATCAGTTTATTGAAGCTGTAAAAAGCAATAATATTCAGGAGTACCAGAATTTCTACATGCAGGTGGATGTGCTCATTATTGATGACGTACAATTCCTTGCTGGTAAGGAGCGTACACAAGAGATATTCTTCCATATTTTCAATCACCTGCATCAGGCTGGTAAACAAATCATCATGACGAGTGACTGTCCTCCAAGAGACTTGAAAGGACTAGAAGAGAGATTGTTGTCTAGATTTAAGTGGGGTTTGACTGCAGATTTGCAACAGCCGGACTATGAAACCCGAGTGGCAATTATTCAGAGAAAGATGCAGGCCGATGGAATTCACATTCCTGATAACGTGATTGAATACCTGGCTTATTCTGTGGATACCAATGTTCGTGAACTGGAAGGAGTATTAATTTCTTTAATAGCCCATGCTTCACTGAGTAGGGTAGAGTTGGACCTTGAATTGGCCAAACAGACTCTCAAAAATATAGTGCACGACATTGAAACAGAGGTTGGTATTGATTACATCCAGAAAACAGTAGCAGAATACTATAAAGTGAATGTAGATTTACTAAAAGATAAAATCAGGAAGAAGGAGATTGTTATTGCCAGACAAGTGGCTATGTATTTTGCCAAAGAATATACGAATCATTCACTAAAAGGTATCGGCTATCACTTTGGAGGAAGAGATCATAGTACAGTCATTCATGCCGTTCAATCAGTGAATGATATGATGGATGTTGATGCTAATTTCAAAACTCAGGTTGAAGAGTTAAAGAAAAAGCTTAAGATGCGAGCTGCTTAAGACTCGTTTTGAGGATTTCCATTCCTTCCAAAATTTCATTTTCATTTACTGAAGCAAAACCAATTCTGGCAGCGTTAAATTTTCTACTTAGGTCACGATCAATATCTAAATTAAGTCCATTCCTGTTGATGGCTTCATGTAATTGTGGAAGGTTAACGTCAATAAAATGAGCCCAAATGGCCATGCCGCCTTCAGGTAGACGAAACTTGATGAAATCACTCATATCTGTAGTAATTATTTTGGCCATTAGGTCTCTTCTTTGTTTATAGGTTTGGCAACTTTTTTTAAGATGACGATTAAGTTCACCTGTAAGAATTGCTTCAGCAATAACATGCTGCATGAGGTGATCTCCTTGCCGGCCAACAATTCTTCTATGTTTACTAAATGATTCAATTAGGTGTTGATTAGCAACAACATAACCTACGCGTACATTGGCAGCTAATAATTTGCTAAAGGAGCCAATATAGATCACGTTCCCAACCGGGTTTAAACTGGCAAGTGGTAAAATGGGGTTGCTGGAATAGTGGAAGTCATAATCGTAATCATCTTCTAAAATGGTAAAACCATAGTGCGATGAAAGATTTAGCAGCTTAATTCTGCGCTCATTAGACAAAGTGACAGTTGTGGGAAAATGGTGATGAGGTGTTATGTATACCAACCGAATGTTCTTTTTTGAGCATAATTGTTCAAGTTTGTCAATGTCTAAACCGTTTTCATCTACAGTTACTCGTTGAATTTTCGCACCAGAGCTTTGTATAGTCCAGTCGGCAGCATCGTAGGAGCTATCACCAACCACAACTATATCGTTGGGATTTAATATGCCATGAAGGCTGAGGTAAATGCCCATCTGGCTCCCTTCCGTTACTAATATATTGTCTTTGGCAATATTCAGGCCTCTGGATTCAGCTAAATACTTAGCCAGAATTTCCCGGAAATGGACATCACCCTTGGCATCGTTATAGTTGGCAACGGTTTTATTTTTTCTGGAAAGTAGAATGGACTGACTCTCTCTAAAAATCCATTTCCATGGGGCAAGCCTTGAATCTGGTGAACCACCATCGAACGATAACCTTGTTTTTGCAGGCTTATAGTTAGGGATAAATTCAAGATTAAACCGTTGAGAATGGCCAACAACATTTGGCGATTCTATTTCTGACGCTTCTAACTTTTCAAAATTCGATATAGGCAATGTATGTGATACATAAGTGCCCGATGAAGGTTTAGTAATTAGCCAACCCTGGGCAAGCAACTCATCATAGCAATTCTGAACCGTTTTACGGTTCACATTTAAAATCTCTGATAAGACACGTGTGCCGGGTAATTTAAGACCCGGGGCCAATCTGCCTGAAGAAATTTCCTGTATTAACTGTTCTGTTAATTGGAGGTATAATGGTTTGCTACCCGCTCTGTGAATTGATATAGTTGATTTCCATGGAAACATAACCGGACCCTTAAGAATTTTAAAAATGGCTCCTTAATATAATCCGGTTATGTTATAATATTACTGAATCAAACAATTAATTATAAACCATGACTACAGATTCTTACAGAGTAGATGCACGCAATAAGGTTAAAAGAGTACCAAAACGGGGCTTTTATGATAAAAATACAGTTTATTCGGTTTTAGATGATGGCTCTGTATGCCATTTAAGTTTTATAGCCAATAATCAACCTTTTGTAATACCCACATTATATGGAAGAGCAGGTGATAAGTTGTATTTCCATGGGGCAGCGTCAAGCAGGCTTATCAAGAATTTAGAAGAGGGAGTACAAGTGTGTCTAGCCGTAACGCACATCGATGGCTTGGTATTGGCACGTTCAGCTTTTCATCATTCTATGAATTACAGGTCTGTAGTGGTTTTTGGTAAAGCAAAGATTGTGTCAGAAGCAGATAAAAATAATGCACTAAAAGTGATATCAGATCATATAATCCCCGGCAGGTGGGAAGAAGTAAGACTACCAACAGGTAAAGAATTAAAAGCCACAACCTTACTTGAATTAAAAATAGAACAGGCATCCGCTAAAATTCGTGAAGGCGGACCGGTGGATGATGAACCAGATTATATGCTTGATATATGGGCCGGGGTAGTTCCAATTAAACAGGTTTTGCAGCCACCAGTTGTAGATGAAAAATTAACAAAAGAGATGACTATTCCAGATTCGGTTAAAATGATGCTAGATAAGCAGGAAAGAGCATAATGATATAATAAAGATCAAATAGTTTCAATTACAGTTACTTAACAAGTACTTTTGCTTATTCTTATTAGGAAATATTTTTATCTCCTGATTAAATTTGAGTAAACACTAGTATATGAAAGTAAGGTTTAACGGTAAAAGTCAGTCTGAATTTTATCCAGAATTAAAGAAGAAAGTAGATGACTATTTTAAGTCTAATAACATTAGCAAGAATGCTAACGGGCTTATGATTTTCAAGTCGGTTTTCTTTTTAGGATCATTGATTGGATTATACCTGCTCATCTTACTAGGTAACTTCTCTTTAGTTACCATGTTGGGATTAGCGATTTTATTAGGAATGGTTCAGGCGTTTATAGGATTCAATGTAGCCCATGATGCTATTCACGGGTCGTACTCTGCTAATAGTACAGTGAATAAATTGATGAGCTATTGGTTTAACATTATAGGTGCCAATGCTTATGTATGGAGCGTGGCACATAATAAAGTGCATCATACGTTCACGAACATTCCCGGCCATGATGAAGATTTGGAAGTTGCACCTGGTTTAGTACGCGTGTCACCAGAAGAGCCAAAGAAGCCGATTATGAAGTATCAGCAGTATTATGCCTTTTTCTTATATGGCTTAGCTTCGCTGTCGTGGGTATTTAGAAAAGATTATGTGAAGTTCTTTCAGGATAAAATTGGAGAAACAGATAATTCTAAAAGACCTAAAATAGAATACTTCAACTTGTTTTTCTTTAAAGCATTATATTATACAATATTTATTGTTATTCCATTGGTTGTATTGGATATCACATGGGTGCAATTTCTGGTAGGTTTTATCGCCATGCACTTGGCAGAAGGGTTTGTGATGGGGCTTGTTTTTCAATTAGCTCACGTTGTGGAAGGAATGGACTTTCCGAAGCCGGATGAAGATGGTCAGCTGCAAGATTCATGGGCAGTACACCAAATGAAAACAACTGCTAATTTTTCCAGAAAGAGCCCAATGGCAGCCTTTTTATGCGGAGGACTGAATTTTCAGATAGAACACCATTTGTTCCCAAATATTTGCCACATACATTATCCGGCCATCTCAAAAATTGTTGAAGAAACAGCAAAGGATCATGGCGTACCGTATATCGAGAATAAGACGTTTATCAAAGCGCTAAAATCTCATTATAAAACCTTAAGGTACTTTGGCAGGGTAGCTGCCTAATTCTATTCCAGGTTCATATTTGGAATTGCTGTAGAGTATTTCACTTCTTTCAGCACAAATGAGCTACGTATTTCACCTACATGCGGTATCGAGGCAATCATTGATGAGTAAAACTCATGATAGGAGTCTAAATCTTTGGCAATAACTTTTAGCATGAAGTCTTTATCGCCACCTAAAAGATAGCACTCTAGTACTTCATCAATTTTTGTAACGGCATCATAAAACTCCTGCGTCTGCTCAAATTCACTCACCTTTAATGAACCGGTAAGAAAGACGATTATTGAAGGGGTAAACTTTTGTCTGTTTACAAGTGCCACATATTTATCAATTACACCTGTGCGCTCGAGCCTTTTAATCCTTTCGTAGATGGGGGTCTTTGTTAGATTTAACTTCTGCGCAATCTCATTTACGTTCAGCTTGGCATCCGATTGCAGGAGTCTAAGTATTTGATGGTCGACATTATCTAAAGATGAAGGCATGGGAATATTTCCTAATTAATTATTGTGTAAAACTATCAATCAGGAATTAATCCTGAATCGTACATAAATTTAGGAAAATATACTGAATTATCATTGATTGTAAGTTGTAAGGGTCTTTTTTACTAACTTTGTAAGCTCAAAATGAATTAACTATTATTCTAATACTATCATGATTGACGAAAAATTAAAGTACAAGGTTAAAGACATTTCTTTAGCTGCATGGGGAAGAAAAGAAATTGAATTGGCTGAGGCTGAGATGCCAGGTCTTATGGCTCTTAGAGAAGAATATGGTGCTTCCAAGCCATTAAAAGGTGCTCGTATCGCTGGTTGTCTACACATGACAATTCAAACAGCTGTACTTATTGAAACATTAGTAGATCTTGGTGCCGATGTTACATGGTCATCTTGTAACATATTCTCAACTCAAGACCATGCTGCTGCTGCAATTGCTGCTGCGGGTATTCCAGTGTATGCCTGGAAAGGTATGAACGACCAAGAGTTTGACTGGTGCATAGAGCAAACTTTACTATTCCCTGATGGTCAGCCATTGAACATGATTTTGGATGATGGGGGTGATTTAACAAATATGGTATTTGATAAATACCCTCAGTATGTGGATGGCATCAAAGGTTTATCTGAAGAAACTACTACGGGTGTTCACAGACTAATCGAAAGAGAAAAGAACGGAACATTAGTAATGCCTGCCATTAACGTAAACGATTCAGTTACTAAATCGAAGTTTGATAACAAGTATGGTTGTAAAGAATCGTTAGTAGATGCTATTAGAAGAGCTACTGACGTGATGATGGCTGGTAAAGTAGCTGTTGTTGGTGGTTATGGAGATGTTGGTAAAGGTTCTGCTGCTTCATTAAGAGGTGCAGGTGCCAGAGTAATTGTTACTGAAATTGACCCTATCTGTGCTTTACAAGCAGCAATGGACGGTTTCGAAGTGAAAAAGATGAGCGATGCAGTAAAAGAAGCTGATATTGTCGTGACTGCAACAGGTAATAAAGATATTATCAGAGGTGAGCACTTTGAATCAATGAAGGACAAGACTATCGTTTGTAATATTGGTCACTTTGATAATGAGATTGATGTAGCCTGGTTAAACAAGAACGCTGAGAAAGATGAGATCAAACCTCAGGTGGATAAATATAAATTAGCGAATGGTAATGATGTTATCTTACTAGCTGAAGGTAGACTAGTGAACTTAGGTTGTGCAACTGGCCACCCTTCATTTGTAATGTCTAACTCTTTCACAAACCAAACGCTGGCTCAAATAGAACTTTGGACTAACAGCGGCAGTTACGAGAATAAAGTGTACACGCTGCCTAAGCATTTAGATGAAAAAGTAGCAAAACTTCACTTAGCTAAAATTGGTGTTGAACTAGAAGAGCTTACTGAAGATCAGGCTAAATACATTGGTGTTACAGTAGAAGGCCCTTATAAGCCGGAATACTATAGATACTAATAGTATTGAAATCAATTAAAAAGGGTCATCCGCTAGCTAGCGGATGACCCTTTTTGTTAATGAGCTAATCTTCTCGATTTAAAGTAGGGTTTGAGTATTGCTCTATCGAAAAGCAGCAATCCCAAAAATGTAATTGAATAAAGTAATACTTTACTTACAATATCGACATTAATATTCTTGGCGATGTTCAGACCCTCTGCAGGCAAATAAGATTCAAGAAGAGGTAATTCATAAGAAGGTAAGTTAAGTTGCAAAGTTGTCTCATATTGAGAAATATAAAAGCTACAGCCTATAACAGTCATTATGACAGTAAGTACCAACAGCCAATGAGACTTCTTAGGCTTAAATCCCAAGTCATCAATTTTAGACATTACTATTTGGGTAAAACTTTCACTAGGCGTAACCAGAATGTTCTTTTTAGTGAAGTGAGTAAGAGTTCTAAATTCTTCTAGTCTTAGACTTAAATCCCGGTTAGCAGATAATTTGGCTTCTAATTCTTCCTTTTCTTTTGATGCCAGGCTATTATCTAAATAGCTCCACAACAGGTCATCATATTCTTCAATGTTTTTCATAACTATAAGTTTATAGCTTCTTCTTTTAATAACTTTTGTAATTCCACCGCAAACCTCTTTCTTGCCCGGTGTAGCCTTACTTTAATGGTAGATAGGGCAATACCTGTTACCTCACTAATTTCTTCTAAAGACATTTCTTCAAAATAAAACAACGTAAGTGCCACTTTATCCGCCTCGAGCAACTGATCCATAGCCTTTGCTACATATTTCTTTTGGTCTTCATGCTCGCTTACATTCTTTTGAAAGTCCAGCGGAGAATGCATGCTATTGTCAAATTCAGTTTTTTGATACCTCGTTGCTTTACGCTGTGCCGTTAATGCAGTATTAAACACAATACGATATAGCCAAGTGCTGAATTTAGCCTCCTTGTTAAACTTCGCCAGACTTTTATACGCTTTTATAAACGACTCTTGCGCTATCTCTTCCGCTTCTTCATCATTTTTAACAACATTAAAGGCTATTGTAAAGCAATAGCTTTTGTATTTATCCACAAGTAACCCGAAGGCGTCATTGTTACCTTGAAGTACTCTTGAAATAATTATGTCATCAGATAAATGATTCACAGTCCTTTGACTTCAATTGTGAAATCAAGTTACAGATATTTGACAAAATATTTTTTTTAGATTGGCTGTAACCTAATGATGTGTGGTTAAGTCAAAGAGCTGAATTTAATTTTTACAGTCAAAAAACAAATAATATGGATGTAGCTATGGTAGGCGTATTCATTCCGATAGTCGGGATCATCGCCATTTCGGTTTTAGTAATTTATTTAAGAAAATTCGAAAACGAAGAAAGAATGTCAATGATAGATAAGGGGATGAATCCTGCTGATATGAAAATAATCAGGAATACTTCCTGGCCACTACGCTTCGCACTTTTATTAATAGGTGGCGGAACGGGTTTGGTTGTAGGTTATTTGCTTGATACCAATACTCACATGGATGATGTAGCCTATTTCTCAATGATTTTCGTATTCGGAGGCATAGGGCTTGGACTTTCCTATATCATTGAAGAAAAGAAGAATAAAAATGAAGGTTAATTAAAATACCATCGGGATAACCCAATAACACATTAAGGTCAGGATAACAATTGAAAGCAGGTTTAGCAAAAAGCCTGCTTTTATCATTTCCGCCATTTTAATATGCCCGCTTGAATATACGATAGCATTAGGTGGTGTAGATATGGGCATCATAAAGGCGCAACTCGATGCCAGAGTTGCAGGAATAACCAGATATAATGGATTGATATTTATTCCTTCACTCACTGCAATGATTACCGGTATGAGAATAGTAACAAGCGCCACATTGCTCATAAATTCCGTCATGAAAAGTACTAAGCCGGTTACTAGCACCATAAGCAGAATCAATTCTACTTGAGAATAAGATGAAACTAACTCGCCAATGCTATCAATAACCCCGACATATGCTAATGCATTTGCCAGTGACATGCCACCTCCAAACAGCAAAAGTATTCCCCACGGCAACTTTTTAGTATCTTCCCAATCAACAAGCTTACTATTATTTTTAATATCCAATGGTGTAGAGAACATAAGGCAGCCACCGATCATAGCGGTAATATGATCAGTAAGTAATGGTGCACCGATAACAGAGTTAATTTGGCTTTTAAAGATCCATCCGCAGGCAGTTAATCCAAAAATGAGTATCACCAGTTTTTCCTCCAGCGTTATAATACCTAGCTTATTTATTTCACCCGCTATCAACGTTTTTGATCCTTCTACATTTTTAATATTGTTTCTAAATAGGACTGCCGTAAGTAGGAAATAGGTAATGAGTATAAGTATAATTCCAATTGGCACAGCCAATAGAAGCCAATCGCTAAATCCAATTGTAAAATGTAATAATTGATTTAGATAACCAGCCATTACTACATTAGGTGGAGTTCCGATGAGTGTCATGGTGCCACCTATATTTGCTGAATAGGCTATACTAAGCATAAGAGCTAAAGCGAATGTTTTTTCAGCTTTCACAAACCCATCTTTGCTTAATAACTGAACAACCGATGCTGCAATGGGTAGCATCATTACTGCAGTGGCTGTATTGCTAATCCACATACTCAATAGAGCGGTGGAAAGCATAAACCCAAGTATGACCCCATTACCAGAAGAACCAGTTACTCTCAGAATATTTAGCGCTAATCGAATATGAAGGTTGTGCTTTTCCAAGCCAAGGGCAATCATAAAACCGCCCATGAACAGAAAAATAATAGGGCTGGCATAAGGAGCCGCAGCTTCAGCAATAGGAATAACCCCGGAAAGAGGAAATAAGATTAGTGGCAGAAGTGCAGTAACCGGTATAGCAACTGCTTCAGTTACCCACCAGGTAATCATCCAACCTGCGGCTGCAATTACAGAGGTTGTTTCACCCAATAGCTGTTTGCCAAATAATAAAGTAAGACCGAAAATGATAGGCCCTAAAAAGAATCCTATTAATTTTCTGCTCATCGGCTAGCTTGGTAATGCCAGGAAAAACCTGATTAGGGCGGCATACCCAATAATGAGAAAGATGGTATGTATAATTCTGTTCTGATGAAAATAAGCAGCACCTACTGCCAATGCTACTCCAAAACCCCTAATTAAATTCTGAACCAATACATTACCAATATCCGGATATACAAACGAACTAACTATTGTAAAAACAAAATACAAAGCAAAGAGGCCAAACAGGTATCTTGTGTTAGAGTAGAAATACTCCTGCATATCTGTTTTAATATTCTTTTCCATTGACCTAAAATCAGGAAATAGAATAACACTAATTATGTAAAATAGGAAAATAGGCACGAGAGAATAAAAGAAGTAAAAAATGCTCTCGTTAATCAGTTTGGTTCTTGGCCAAATCCCCCACCAGTTTTGGATAAAAAGTGTAAAAGCAAATATGGTCCATAAAGTGTGCTGCCAATAGGCCTTAACCATCCGTCTGTTTCGTAACAAGGCTCCCCAACCTTGGAAGTATTCGGCACCAACGTAACCGAATATAATTGCACTAAATACAGTCAGGTATTCTGTATGAGTGAACCCCTCAATTATTTTTGGCATTTGATCCATGCGCCTAGTTTACGAAAAAATTAGGAAGACTGCATTAATTCCCGGGCATTTTCAAAGGCAA